>NZ_JBOBDQ010000040.1:0-52632 GCF_050586565.1 Pseudomonas sp. WC1 | reverse complement strand
CACCGTCCGAGGCTGATGACAGCCTGCTTCGCCGCGATCTCCTGCCCCGAACGGGCCAGTTCATCCGCTGCCTGCAGCCAGCGCTGGCGATCCACCTGGGCCGGCAACTGTCGCGGCGATTGCACCAGCACCGCCCAACGCCCCTCCTTGCCCCACGCCGACTCGAAATCGTCGAAAGCCATCAACTGGCGCCGGTGCATGCCCGAGCGCAGCAATACCCGCTGCTTGTAGCGGTCATAGCCGATCAGCACGGCATAACGCGGCTCGCTCCACCACGCCGAACCTTCCTGATAACGCAGCAGCACCGGGTAACCGGCCGCCACCTGGGCGAGCAAGGCATCCAGGTGTTTGTCCAGCGGGTAGACGACCCTGCCGTATTCACGGGCAACCCGAGGGATGCCGGTTTCCAGCGAATCGGCGGCGGCAGGCAGGCCCAACGACTTGTCGAGCAGGCCCGGCGTGATCGGTGCGCCCTGCTGCGACAGCACGGCGGCCAGGGCCATCGAGCCACTGTGGTTGGCGTTGCCGCCGTAGAAGGGAACGCTGCTGATCTCGACCCGCTGCGGCAGGCCCTTGAGCGCGGCCGGTGGCGTGCCGGCGCAGCCGGACAGGGTCGCCGCCACCAGGCAGGCGGCCAGCAGGCGACGTGGGCCCTGGGCCCGAAACTTGGAGAGCTTTTGCAACGTGGACACTCGCTTGTTCCGCGGCCAGGCAGGCAGCGCCCGGCCAAGAAGCCGATCATAGGACGCCGGCGCCTGCGGGTATAGCCCGATGCGGGCTTGGAACGAAACGGCCCAAGGACTAGACCTTCGGTCAATGGAACGTCACAGCCGACAGGCTAGACTAAAGCAGTGTCTGGATGGCGAGCCTGGCTTGCCAGAGAGAAGGAGGCACGCATGAGCCTGACAATGGCGATTCTAATGCTGGTCGGCATGTGGCTGAGCGTCGCGGCCGCCATGCTCTGGGGCGTACTGCGCATCGTGCGCCGGCATGCACACCCACATCACCTGCCCCCTCAGGCCCTGGTCAAACCACAACCTGTGCGCCGTGCGCGTCGGCATGCCGGGGCCCATTGAGCTGAAGCTTTCCTGAAACGCATCGCGGGGCCAGCCCACCACCACAAGATCCATGTCCTGTGGCGGCGGGCTGGCCCCGCGATGGTTCACGCCAGATCAGCCCTCGGCAGCCTCACGCTTCAAGCGCGCCCGGCGGGCCATGATGTTGAGGATCTCGATCGCGGTCGAGAACGCCATGGCAGCGTATACGTAGCCCTTCGGCACATGGGCACCGAAGCCTTCGGCGATCAGCGTCATGCCGATCATGATCAGGAAGCCCAGGGCCAGCATCACCACGGTCGGGTTGTCGTTGATGAACTTGGCCAGCGGGTCGGCGGCCACCAGCATCACGATCACGGCACTGATCACGGCGATGATCATGATTGGCAGGTGCTCGGTCATGCCCACGGCGGTGATGATGCTGTCGATCGAGAAGACGATGTCCAGCAGCAGGATCTGGAAGATCGCCGCAGTGAAGCCGATGGTCACGACGTGGCCGGCCTTGGACTCTTCCTTGGCGCCATGTGGGTCGACACTTTCATGGATCTCCTTGGTCGCCTTCCACAGCAGGAACAGGCCACCGGCAATGAGGATCATGTCCTTCCACGAGAACGTGTGGCCGAACACCTCGACCACAGGCTCGGTCAGCTGGACGATCCAGGCCACGGTGCTGAGCAGCGCCAGGCGCATGACCAGAGCCATGCTGATACCGATGCGCCGCGCCTTGGAACGATAGGCCTCGGGCAGCTTGTTGGTGAGGATGGAGATGAAGATCAGGTTGTCGATGCCCAGCACGACCTCCATGGCCACCAGGGTGGCGAGGGCTACCCAGGCGGTGGGGCTTGCGGCGAGTTCCAGCAAATATTCCATTGGTCAGTCCTGCTCTCAGATGTCCTGGGTGTCTTTCTTGTCGTCTTCGGCCTTGGCTTTCTCGCCATCGCCACCGATGGCGTCGCTCAAGGCCTGCTGGGCGGCGTCATTGGTCTTGTCGATGGCCTGCTTGGCCGTTTCAGCCGCCTGGTCAAGCATCTGCTGGGCGGATTTCTCGGCCTGGTCGCAACCGGACATGGCAAACAGGGCCAGTGCCAGTACCAGCGGTGTGCCAATGGATTTGAGTTGTAGCATGAGGTCCTCGCTTGTCGAATGCCGGGCGGCGCGTCATGCGCCTGATGGGGTGGCATTCTAGAGGGACTGAAACATCCGGAAAATTCGTATTTTCAGCGTGTATACTTCGATTTTTCCGAATCGAGGCAGGCATGCTCAACTATCGCCAGCTCCACTATTTCTGGGCGGTGGCCAAGACCGGCAGTATCGCCCGCGCCAGCGAACAGCTCAACCTGACGCCGCAGACCATCAGTGGCCAGATCAGCCTGTTCGAGCAGACCTGGAATCTGGAGCTGTTCCAGCGCGTCGGGCGCCAGCTGGAACTGACCGAGACCGGGCGCCAGGCCCTGGCCTACGCCGAGCAGATGTTCCAGATCGGCGGCGAGCTGGAGGCCATGCTGCGCGCCGGGCCGCAGGAGCAGATCCTGTTTCGCGTGGGGGTGGCCGATGTGGTGCCCAAGTCCATCGTCTATCGCCTGCTGGCACCGACCATGGAGCTGGAGGAGGTATTGCGCATCAATTGCCGCGAGGACAAGCTCGAACGCCTGCTCGCGGACCTGGCGATCCAGCGCCTGGACCTGGTGATTTCCGACAGCCCCATGCCCAGCCACCTGGGCATCAAGGGCTACAGCCAGAAGCTCGGTGAGTGCGGCCTGAGCTTTTTTGCCACTCAGGCATTGGCCGAGCGCCTTGATCGCCCCTTCCCCGCCTGCCTGGACGACGCGCCGCTGTTGATCCCAGGCCAGGAAACCGTGCTGCGCAGCCGCCTGTTGCGCTGGCTGGCCGAGCAGCAGGTACAGCCGCGGATCGTCGGCGAATTCGACGACAGCGCGCTGATGCAGGCCTTCGGCCAATCGGGCAGCGGCATCTTCGTGGCCCCCAGCGTGATCGCCGAGGAGGTCTGCCGCCAGTACGGCGTGCGCCTGATCGGCCAGACCGAGGCGGTGAACGAGTCGTTCTACGCCATATCGGTGGAGCGCAAGGTCAAGCACCCGGGGATCCTGGCGATCACCGAAGGCGCGCGGCGGGAGTTGTTTCACTGGTAGGCCCGCGCCTACAGGAGCCAGCGCGGTCTGTGGTAAAGTCGCGCGCTTTCACGTAACTGGATTGCGCTGCACATGACCCCCATCCTCCGCCTCATCAACCGCACCGGCCTGGTGACGCAGATCTGCATCGGCCTGGTGGCCGGCATTGCCCTGGCCCTGCTCGCCCCCGCCGTGGCCCGCGAGCTGGGGTTCCTCGGCAAGGTCTTCGTCAGCGCCCTGAAGGCCGTGGCGCCGATCCTGGTGTTCATCCTGGTGATGGCCTCGATCGCCAACCATCGCCATGGCCAGGAAACCCATATCCGCCCGATCCTCTGGCTGTACCTGCTGGGCACCTTCGCCGCTGCGGTAGTGGCCGTGGTGGCCAGCATGCTGTTCCCGTCGAACCTGGTGCTGAGCACCGGCGAGGCCACGCTGAGCGCGCCCGGCGGCATCACCGAGGTGCTGCAGAACCTGTTGCTCAGCGCCGTCGACAACCCGATGAACGCACTGCTCAATGCCAACTTCATCGGCGTGCTGACCTGGGCCATCGGCCTGGGCGTGGCCCTGCGCCATGCCGGTGACACCACCCGCACCGTGGTCGAGGACCTGTCCAACGGCGTGACCCTGATCGTGCGCGTGGTGATCCGCTTCGCCCCGCTGGGCATCTTCGGCCTGGTCAGCGCCACCCTGGCGCAGTCAGGGCTGGATGCACTGCTTGGCTACCTGCACCTGCTGGCCGTGCTGATCGGCTGCATGCTGTTCGTGGCGCTGGTGATGAACCCGCTGATCGTATTCTGGAAGATCCGCCGCAACCCCTACCCGCTGACCCTGCTGTGCCTGCGCGAGAGCGGCATCACCGCGTTCTTCACCCGCAGCTCGGCAGCCAACATCCCGGTCAACCTGGCACTGTCGGAGAAACTCGGCCTGCACGAGGACACCTATTCGGTGTCGATCCCACTGGGCGCGACCATCAACATGGCCGGTGCGGCAACCACCATCACCGTGCTCACCCTGGCCGCCGTGCACACTCTGGGCATCCCGGTCGACCTGCCGACCGCGGTGCTGCTCAGTGTGGTGGCCGCGGTCTGCGCCTGCGGCGCCTCGGGCGTGGCCGGTGGCTCGCTGCTGCTGATCCCGCTGGCCTGCAGCCTGTTCGGTATCCCCAGCGAGATCGCCATGCAGGTGGTGGCGGTCGGCTTCATCATCGGCGTGCTGCAGGATTCGGCCGAGACCGCGCTGAACTCCTCGACCGACGTGCTGTTCACCGCCGCGGCCTGCCAGGCCATGGAGCGGCCCAGCACCTGAAGCCCCAGCCGTGCCAGCTCCCACGCCACAGGGGAGCTGGCTTGGCCGGCGACGCCAGCGGTGATTGCTTAAGCCCGGCGCTTTACCTAGGCTAAGGGCCTTTTCCTCGCAATGAGACAGGGCCATGTCAGAACACGAAACCACCCGCGAAGGCCGTTTCAACAGCATCGAGATCCGCGTGCTCGGTTCACTGATCGAGAAACAGGCCACCAGCCCGGAAACCTACCCCCTGACCCTCAATGCCCTGGTCCTGGCCTGCAACCAGAAGACCAGCCGTGAACCGGTGATGAACCTCTCCCCCGGCCAGGTCGGCCAGGCCCTGCGCGCCCTGGAGAACCAGGAAATGGCCCGCCTGCAGATGGGCAGCCGCGCCGACCGTTGGGAACAGCGGGTGGACAAGGGCCTGGAGCTGGTGCCGGCGCAGCTTGTGCTGATGGGCTTGATGTTCCTGCGTGGCCCACAGACCCTCAGCGAACTGCTGACCCGCAGCAACCGCCTGCATGAATTCGAGGATGTCGATCAGGTCCAGCACCAGCTCGAGCGCCTGGTCTCGCGGGGCCTGGCCTTGCACCTGCCGCGCCAGGCCGGCCAGCGCGAAGACCGCTACACCCACGCCCTGGGCGACCCGGCCGAGATCGAGGCGATCCTCGCTGCCCGCCAGCAGGAAGGCGGCACGCGCGCCAGCGCGGCGGACGAGCGCATAGAGGCGCTGGAAGCACGGGTGGCGGCGCTGGAGGCGCGCCTGGCCCAGCTCGAAGGTTGACTCAAGGCTTTTCGGCGTCGGGGAAGTTACGGCAACTCTTGCGTTCGGCCAGCTCCCGCTCACTGGGTCGCTGGTCGACGAACACAGTGCGGCCGTCGGCGTAGATTTCCAGGTAGCCCCAGTGCAGGTCCTGCTCGGTCTGCCCGGGCTTGGGCGGGACGAGCCACCAGGGTTCGCGGCTGATCAGGGTCATGGCGGGCTCCAGCGAATGTCTGGGGTAACTATAGACAGGCGTGCCAGGCGGGATTGTTCCTCCAAGAGCAATTATGAAGTGCCCAGGGCACCGATTCTCCCCGCCAGCCGACCGGACTACTCTCGGTTCTGCAAACCAAGCCCACCGACCTTGAGGATTGACCACGATGTCCCGCCCACCACTGCCCCCGTTCACCCGTGAAACCGCCATCGAGAAAGTCCGCCTTGCCGAAGACGGCTGGAACAGCCGCGACGCCGCCAAGGTGGCCCTGGCCTACACCACCGACACCCACTGGCGCAATCGCGCCGAATTCTGCAGCAGCCGCGAAGAGGCCCAGGCCTTCCTCACCCGCAAGTGGAACCGCGAGCTCGAATACCGCCTGATCAAGGAGCTCTGGGCCTTCACCGACAACCGCATTGCCGTGCGCTACGCCTATGAGTACCGCGACGACAGCGGCCAGTGGTACCGCGCCTACGGCAACGAGAACTGGGAGTTCGCCGAGGACGGCCTGATGCGCAATCGCCACGCCAGCATCAACGAACAACCCATCAGCGAAGCCGAGCGCAAGTTCCGCTGGCCACTGGGGCGCCGTCCGGACGATCACCCGGGCCTGAGCGACTTCGGCTTCTGAAGCCCGACACCGGATCAGCGGGGCCGCTCCACGGCCCCGTTTCAGGTTTGGGAAACGGACTACGCGGTCTGGGGAAACAGTGAGCGCAGCGCTGCCAGACTTTGCGGCGAATCCACTTCAGGACAGCCCGATGACCCTCCTTGATGCCTTTTTACAGCGTCGCCGATGGTGCCCGGACCGTGCTGGGCAAGGCCAGCCCCGGCGCAAGGTCCGGGTCGGCGAAATGATCAGTCTGCGCAGGGTCGATGACCAGACGGCCGGCGTGCGTTCCTAGGCTGTGTGTTTGGATGAAGTGGAGCAGCAAGCAAAGACCTGGCGCAGCGCCGCTGACGCGACGCTGCGCCATTGCCTCAGGACGCCAGGATAAAGTCCGCCGCCGTCACGCTGGTCGCATCCCCCACCCCGACCAGGCGGATGGAGTCAGGCCCACCGAAACTCACCAGCGTATCGGCGCCCACATCGGCAATGCTGACGCTGCCGGCAAAGGTCGCCGCGGTAATGCTCAGTGCCGTGATATCCAGCCGGTCCTGGCCGCCTGCCGGGGCGGCGTCGAAACCGAACACCTGATCGGTGCCGAAGCCCGCCGCGAACTGGAAGATATCGTTGCCGTCGTTGGCGACCAGCGTGTCGTTGCCAGCCCCGCCACTGACGATGTCGTCACCGGCACCGCCATCGACGAAGTCATTGCCGTTGCCACCCTGCACCACATCGTTGCCGCCCCCGCCCAGCACCGTGTCGTCGCCATCGCCACCGGCCAGCACATCGATGCCGACGCCACCATCGAGGTTGTCGTTGCCGGCCCCGGCCTGCAGCGTATCGTTGCCAACGCCGCCATTGAGCGTGTCGTTGCCGTCACCGCCGTCGAGGCTGTCATCGCCACCACCACCGTTGAGGCTGTCCGCGCCAAGGCCACCGATCAACTGGTCGTTGCCGGCATCGCCATTGAGCGTGTCGTTGCCCGCGTTGCCGATGAGGGTGTCGTTACCACCGTCGCCCGTGAGCGTATCGTTGCCGACACCGCCGGTGATGACGTTGTTCAGCCCGTTGCCGGTGCCGACGAAATTGCCAGCGCCGGTGTAGGTCAGGTTCTCGACGTTGGCACCCAGGCTGTAGCTGGCCAGCGCGGTCAGCACGGTGTCGGTACCACCACCGCCTGCCTCGACCACCACATCCGAGGCAGAGTCGACAATGTAGGTGTCGTTGCCGGCACCGCCTACCATTCGGTCACCACCTGCCCCGCCATCGAGCCGGTCGTTGCCGGCAGCACCCGTGAGGGTGTTGGCCAGTGCGTTGCCTAAACCTGCGAAGTTGCCGTTGCCGGTGTAGGTGAGGTTCTCGACATTGGCGCCCAGTTGGTAGCTGAGCAGGCTGGTCTGCACCAGGTCGGTGCCGCCACCGGCCACCTCGATGACACTGTCGCCTACATTGTCGACCACGAAGGTGTCGTTGCCGAGGCCACCGTCCATGGCGTCCGCGCCAAGGCCGCCGTTGAGGGTGTCGTTGCCGTCCTCCCCGAACAGGAAGTCATCGTCGTCGCCGCCGTTGAGGATGTCGTTGCCCACCCCGCCGAACAGCTGGTCGACGGCCCCCAGGCCATTGAGCGTGTCGTTGCCGCCCAGGCCACGCAGCACATCGTTGCCGACGCCACCGGTGAGGGTATTCGCCGCATTGGTACCCACCAGCGTGACGCCACTCAGCAGGCGCACCGCGGTGGTCGCCGCGGAGGTCACCGTCTCCTGGGCGCCGAAGCCGTCGGTGTAGCGCACGATCACCCGCAGTTGCTGGTTGCCCTGGGCGAAGCCCGGGGTGTAGCTAGCTGCGGTGGCGCCGGCGATGTTGACGAAGTTGCCAGCCACGCCCTGCTGCCACTGGAAGCTGAAGGCCCCCAGCCCGTCGAGGTCGGCGATGCCGGCGGTTGAGGCAGTCAGCAGTTGCCCCTGGTCCGGCGTGGTATCGCTGATCAGCACCGCGCCGGTCGGCGCGTCGTTGACGTTGGCCACCGGGCCGAGGATGTCGCTGGCGGCGCGCTCGGCCACGCCGAAGGTGTCCACGTAGCCCACCTGCACCCGCACATGCTGGCCGACCTGGGGCTGGCCGAGGGTAAAGGTACTGGCAGTAGCGCCGCCGATGTCAAGCCAGCCCCCACCGTTGTTCATCTGCCATTGGAAGGTGAACGGCGCGCCACCGATACCATCGGCGTCGACGATGGTAGCCGGGTTGGCGGTCAGTACCTGGTTCTGCGCCAGCAGCCCGGCCACGGCGGGCCCGCTGCTGGGCGCGCTGTTGGCCGACGAATCGACAATCTCCAGAGTGCCCTTGGCGTCCTGGTAGACCGCACGTACACGAATGTTCAGGCCGGCGACATCGTCCGCCACCCGATAAGTGCTGCCGGTCACCCGCGAGGCTTCGCCGGCGGCAACGAAGGTGATGTCCTCATACACGCCCGTGCCGGGGATGCTCTCGACCTGCCAGTAGTAAGCCACCGGCCCGTTCAGCGCGCCGTTCGGGTTGCCCGCGCCCTGGTTGTCGGCATCGTGCACCGCCAGGTTGCTGACCCGCAGCAGTTGGCCCGCGACCGGTGTGTCATCGCGCAGGCCGCTGGCATCGTCGACGATCGCCAGGTGACCGGTAGGGCCGTTGTTGATGGCGCTGCCCACGCCCGAGGCCAGGGCGCCGTCGGCGAACTGCAGGCGCTCGATGCCAGTCAGGCGGTCGGCGCCGTCGCGCCCGACCACCGTGTCGGTGACGATCACGGTGTTGCCCTCGATGACGATACGGTAGTCGGTGGCAATGCCCGAGAACAGCGCGGTGTCGTACTGGTCGGTACCGCTGAGGATCTCCCGCACGATCACCAGCTGGCCGGGGTTGTAGGTGCCCTTGAGCATCAGTGGCACCATCGGTTCCATGCTGTCGAACGAAGCGATTTCCGCCCCGCTGCCGTCGTTGTTGGCACGCACGCTGATGCGCACGTTCAGCCACTTGTCGCCATCGAGGATGTCGTCGCCGCCACGCCCTTCGATCAGGTCGCTGCCGCTGCCGCCGAGGATGATGTTGCCGCCGTCGTAGAAGGTCGCGCCGGCGCGCAGCAGCCCGGCCAAGCCGTTGATCAGGCTGATGTTGGTGAGCACGCTGCCGGTGGCCCCGGCAGTCGGCAGCGAGGTGGCGTCCTCGTTGTCGCCGCGCAGGAAGTCGCCATGCGCCGAGCCCGAAAGGCCTTCCATGATGTCGAAGCGCACCAGCGCCGAGGCCCCCGAGCCCGGAACCGGCGGCACATCGAAGAAGCGGTCGCTGTAGTCGATGCTCACGCCCTGGGCCAGGCCCTTGAAGGTTGCCCAGTCATAGCCCGAGCCGCCGATGTAGCGATCGCCGAAGCCGAGGCTGCCGACCATGATGTCGTCACCGCCCTCGCCGTTGAACTTGTCGTTCTCGTTGCCGCCGACGAACACGTCGTTACCGATCACCGGGTCGTTGCCAAGCGGGTCGAAGTTGTCGCCGGGAGCCCCGTCCGAGGTACCCTTTTCGATCCAGTCATCGCCTTCGTTGCCCATGTCCTGCTCGTTGGCCTTGCTGCCGAGGATGAAGTCGTTGCCCTGGCCGCCGATGGCTTCGGAGGCATCCTCGCCGGTGACGATGAAGTCGTTGCCGAAGCCGCCGATGATCAGGTTGACGCCATTGCCACCATGCAGCACATCGTTGCCGTCTCCGCCCTGGATGTTGTCGTCGCCGCCCATGTCGCTGATGATGTCGTCGCCGGCGCCACCGCGCAGCTGGTCGTTGCCGTAGCCCCCTTCGATACGATCGTTGCCGCCATCACCCCAGACCGTGTCATCACCTTCGCTGGAAACGAGGATGTCATCGCCCTGGGTGCCGCCCAGCACGATGTGCTGGTCACCGGCATAGCGGATGTAGTTGCTGTCGGGGCCATCGGTCAGCGGGCTGTCGCGGAACACCACTTGCTGGCCGTTTTCACCCAGCGGGTCGGCGTTGCCCAGGCCATCGTTGTACTGCTTGTCGCGATCCAGTTCCAGGTAGAAACCGGGATCGGAGAACACCAGTCCCGGCAAGTGGGTGGCCGAGGTGTTGGCCATGATCAGCTTGGCGAACGAGTTGCTCTCAAGCTCCGCGTTCATCGACAGGCCGGCGGTGCGCTCCAGGTAGTAGAAACGGTCGCCGTCCTGGAGTTTCTCCAGCTGGTTCTCGAACACGAAATTGAAGGTGCTGCCGAGCATGCCGCCGAACGGCGTCTTGGCCTCGGCCAGACCGCCGATCCACAGGTCGATGGCATCGACGCCGGTCACCGTCACACCCTTGAGGTCATCGGCAGTGCCCATCACCCCATCCTTGCCGGCCAGGGTCACGTTGGCCCAGGTGCCGCTGCCGTTGAGGAAGTCCAGGCGGTCGCTCGGCGCGCCAGCGCCGCCGAATACCAGGGCCAGCGCCGCGGCACGCTTGTCGTCCAAGGTGATGGCCGAGGTGATGCTGCCGTGGGTGCCATAGGCTGCAATGAAGTTGATCAGCGACTCCGGATGCTTCAAGTGCTGCACCAGGTCGACCCAACTGGTATAGGGCTTGAGCTGGGTGTCTCCGGTCTGCCCGAAGATGTCGCGGCGCACGGCGTTGAGCGATGGGATGCCGACATCGCGGCCACGGGCGATGTTGATCGCCGGCAGGTCCAGTGGCAGGCCGAGCAGGTTGTTGCGCAGCGCCTCGGTGACGAACTCGTCGATCTCGTTGCCGGCCTGGCGGGTCACCCCACGCACGATGGCGCTGGTCGCCTCCTCCGGCGTCACGCCGCTGGCGGCATACGCCAACGGGTTGAGGAATGCCGCGATCAGGCCGAGCTGCTGCTCGGGGTTGGCGCTGGCCGGGTCACCGATCACTTTGAAGTCGATGTCGAAACGGTCGACGGTTTCGGTCAGCATCGAGTGACCGAAGCGGTACACGGTGTGCGCGAACTCGGCGACGATCGAGGCATCGAGGTCGACGTCGTAGACCTGGGTCGGGGCGAAGAACAAGTCCACGCGCGGCTGGATGGTACGGGCAAACTCCTCGAACACCAGGTGCTGGTACTGCATCTCGGTGCCGAACTTGGCCGCCTGGAACAACCGCTCGCCGTTCCACACCAGCGCATCGACCTCTGCCTGGCTGACAGGCAAGGCGCTGACCGGCGCGAGCAGCCATTCGTTGAGGAAGGCCAGGTCGCCCGAGTCGAGCACGGTGTCCTGGGTCTGCGCTACCAGCCGGTTGTGCTCGGCATGGAAGATCGCATGCACCGCCGTCAGACCGATGTTCTCGTTGACCCGGCCATCGCCGGCGATGTAGTGGGCGTCCAGCAGTTCGTTGTCGTAGGCCAGGTTGGCGCCGGTGTGCGGGTTGACCGGCACGGCATTGCCGGTGGCAGCGTCGGCGTCGGGGGCCAGCACTCCACCGGTGAACACTGGCACGGCATTGTGGGCGATATCGGCAAGGAACTGGTGGCCGGTGCGCACCGCGTTGGTCAGGTCGATCGGCGCCAGCGGGTTGCCCTCGACCAGCACGTCGTCAGCAGTGCCGCCCAGGCCGTCGGCGCCCTTCATCACCACCATCGGATAGCCATGCGGCCCTTTGATGAAGTTGCCATAGGCGTCGGTGGCCAACAGCGGCACATTGTCGACGTCGGCGTCGGTGAGGCGGAGGCCGAGAATGTCGTTGGCCTGGGCCTTGACCACCTTCCAGGTGGCCATGCCACCGATCTCGCTGTCGTCGCCGGTACCGAACTTGCCGTCGCTACCCAGGTCGCGGTTGGTGATCAGCCGGCCAGTGGTGATGGGACCGCTGGCGGTGAGCTGGTAGCCACGCAGGAACACCTGGTGCGAGGGGTGCGAGCTGTAGGTCTGGTTCTGGTCCACGAAGGGCGTGGTGGTGTTGCTGTGCTCATGGATGTCATCGGCGTTGCCGAGGATGCCGTCCGGCCCTGGCAGGTTGGTGGCTCGGGTCAGCACCATGAAGTTGGCGGCGCCGCCTGGCACGTACAGCGGATCGTCCGGCTGCAAGGGGATGAAGATGGTCCCCGAACCGCCCTTGGTGACCAGGTCCAGGCCATGGTCGAAGAACTGGCCGAAGAAGGTCATCCAGGCATTGAATGGCGCCGACAGCCCGGCATCCGCCGCAGTGTTCTCGAACAGGAAGACATCATGGTCGTCGCCGGTGCCGAACTGGCCGTCCATACCTGGGCTGGCGACCACCCGCACACCGTCCTTGAGCTGGTCGTCGTTGCCGGGGGTGCCGAAGTCCAGCACGCCGTTGGCGCCGGGGTCGTAGGCGCTGGCGTAGGCCGCCGGGTTGTTCGAAGTCTGGTCGACGATCAGGTTGCTGATGGTGCGTGGCTGCGAGTCGAACACGTAGCCGCTGGTCTGCTGGTAGGACGAGCCGGGAATGGCCGGCGAACCCGGACCGAAGAAGCCGGCGGGCGCGCCCTCGGCAGCGTTGAACACCGGGTCGGTCAGACGCGGGAAGACATGGTCGGCGGCGCCGTAGCCGGTGTGGTCGTGGCCATTGAGGTTCATCAGGTTGTTGTTAGAGCCGTCGACCGCACGCAGGCCCAGGGGCGCGCGGATGTTGGGGATCAACGAGAGTATGTCCTGACCGGCGGCGTGCGCCTCGGCAATCTTGATCTGGGCCAGGATGAAGTTGAGGTCGGAGCGGACCATGTGCAGGCCATCGCCCCCCGCGCTGGCATCGACCACCGGCGTCGGCGCAGTCGGCACCATGGGGGCGCCGGCCTCGACCACGCTGGTGGGCGCGCTGAACAGCACCTCGGTGGTGCCATGGCCGTCCTGGTAGATCGCCTTGACCCGCAGCGACAGCCCGGCCAGGTCCGGCGACACCTTGAACGCGGTGCCATCGGCGCTCTGGAACGCCAGGTCGCCGGCCGGCAGCAGGATGATGTCCTGGAACACGCCGCTGCCGGGGTCGGCCTCGAACTGCCAGAAGTAGGACACCGACGCGTTGGCCAGAGTACCCAGCGGGTTGCCCGCTGCGACATTGTCGCCATCGCGCACGCCGGCCATGCTCACGCTGAGGATATCGCCGACGGTGATCGCACCACCGTTGCCGTCGCTGAGGCTCGGGCTGCCGGTCGGCTGCGCGTTCAGCCCTGGCACCAGTACGCGCTGGGCATCGGCGAACTGCAGGCGCTCGATATGCAGCAGGGTATCGGTGCCGTCACGACCGGCCACGGTGTCGGTCACGGTCCACACATCGTCCGCCAGGTCGGCGGTACCACGGGTGTCCTGGGTCACCACGTACTCGGCCTGCACCCCGGAGAAGACCGCGGTGTCGAAGGCGGCGCCGCCGGTCGAGGTGCCGGGCAGGATCTCGCGGATGGCCTTGAGCTGGCCCGGGTTGTAGGTGCGGTCGAGCATGAACGGGATCATCTCGACCATGCTGTCGAAGCTGGCGATCTCGGGCCCTGTGTGGTCGACGTCATCCGCGGCGTAGACCGCGATGCGCACGTTGAGCCACTTGTCACCATCGATCAGGTCGTCACCGCCACGGCCTTCGATCAGGTCGCTGCCATTGCCGCCCAGCAGGATGTTGCCGGTGGCGAAGCCGGTAGTCGGCAGCCCGGCGTCGGCGAGGAACTGCGCCAACCCGCGGATCAGCGCAACATTGCTCAGGGCGCTGCCCGTCGTGCCACCATGGTTGAGGATGGTCACCGCATCGACGTCATCGCCCTTGAGCACGTCGGCGAACCGCGAACCGGACAGCCCTTCGACCTCGGCGAAGCGGTCGAGGATCGACGCCGGCGAGGCGCCGACCGGGTTGAACACCCCGGCGTTCTGGTTCGGCGCGTTGCCATGGGGCTGCGCCAGCGCGGCCAGGCTCAGGTCGGCGGTGACGCCGACCTGGTCGTTCTTGTAGGTGACCCAGTCGAAGCCGGACATACCGTCCATCTTGTCCTGGGCATCGCTGCCGACGAAGATGTCGTCGCCGCCCTCACCGATCATTTCGTCGAATCCGCCGCCACCGACGAAGATATCGTTGCCCACCACTTCATCGGTGAGTAGCGGCGCGAAGTTGTCGCCCGGTGCGCCGTCCTGGGTGCCCTTCTCGATCCAGTCGTCGCCCTCGTTGCCGGTGGGCGGCAGGTTGGTCTTGGCGCCAAGGATGAAGTCGTCGCCCTGGCCGCCGAAGGTGGTGCTGATGTCTTCGGTGGTGATGATGAAGTCCTGGCCATCGCCGCCAAGGATCAGGTTGCCGGCAGCAAGCATGCTGCCCGCCACGATTACATCGTTGCCGGCGTTGCCCTCCAGGCGGTTGTCGCCGAACGCATCGGTGATGATGTCGTCGCCTGCACCACCGAGGACGGCGTCGTTACCGGCGCCGCCCTCGAGGTAGTCGTTGCCGCCATCGCCATACAGCGTGTCGTCGCCTTCGCCGGAGATGATGATGTCGTCGCCCGAAGTACCGCCGAGCACCACATGGTCTTCGCCGGTGTAGTGCAGGTAGTTGCTGTCAGCGCCCTCGGTATCGGGATTGTCGCGGATCACCAGCGGCACGATCTCCACGCCGTTGATCTGCAGGCCGCCGGTAGGATCGGCGCGACCGTCACCGCCCAGCCCGGTGAACTGGTTGGCCTGGTTCACCTCCAGGGTGAAGGTCGGCGTCAGGAACACAGTGTTGGACAGGTGGGTGACATCCGAGTTGGCCATGATCAGCTTGGCGAACGAGTTGTTTTCCAGCTCCGCGCCGAAGTTCAGCCCGGCGGTACGCGCCAGGTAGTAGAAGCGGTCGCCGTTCTGCAGGGCCTCCAGCTGGGTCTCGAAGACGAAGTTGAAGGACGAGCCGAGCATGCCGCCGAAGGGCATCTTCTGTTCGGCCAGGCCGCCCACCCAGAAGTCGATGGCATCGACCCCGGTGACCGTCACCGCGGTCAGGTCGTCCGCGGTGCCCAGCACGCCGTCCTGGCCGGCCTTGGTCACATTGGCCCAGCTGCCGGTGCCATTGAGGAACTCCAGGCGGTCGGCGGGTGCGCCGCTGCCCCCCAGCACCAACGCCAGCGCCGCGGCGCGTTTGTCGGCCAGAGTCGCCGCCGAGGTGATGGTGCCATGGGTGCCATAGGCGGCGATGAAGTTGACCAGCGACGCCGGGTGCTTGAGGTGGTCGGCAAAGTCGACCCAACTGATATAGGGCTTGAGCTGGCTGTCGCCGGTCATCGCGTAGAACTCGCGCCGCGCCTCGTTGAGCGAAGGGATACCGGTATCACGACCACGCGCCAGGTTCAGCGCCGGCAAGTCCAGGGGCAGGCCTAGCAGGTTGTTGCGCAGCGCTTCGGTGACGAACTCGTCGATCTCGTTGCCGAGCTGGCGGGTCACGCCGCGGATGATCGCCCCGGCCGCCTCATCGGCGGTGGCACCGCTGCCGGCGAAGGCCAGCGGGTTGAGGAAGGCGGCGATCAGGCCCAGTTGCTGGTCCGGGTTGTCCGGGTCGCTGAGAATCGGATTGAACGCCGGGTCGAAGCGGTCGACGGTCTCGGTCAGCATCGAGTGGCCGAAGCGGTACACCACATGGGCGAACTCGGCGAGGATCGCCGGGTTGATCGAGGTGTCATAGCCGTTGGGCGCGAGGAACTCGTCGATCTGCGGCTGGAGGGTACGGGCGAACTCCTCGAACACCAGGTGCTGGTACTGCATCTCGGTACCGAACTTGGCAGCCTGGAACAGGCGCTCGCCGTTCCACACCAACGCAGCCACCTCGGCGGGCGTGGCGGGCAGTGCGACCACGTCGATGGCCAGCCACGCGTTGAGAAACGCCAGGTCGCCGGAGGCAAGCACGGTGTCCTTGGTCTGCTGGACCAGGCGGTTGTGCTCGGAGTGGAACACGTGGTGCACGGCGGTCAGGCCGATGTTCTCGTTGACCCGGCCGTCACCGGCGATGTAGTGGGCGTCGAGCAGTTCGTTGTCGTAGCTCAAGTTGTTGCCACCCGGGCCCATGGGCTGGGCATTGCCCACGGTAGTATCGGCGTCGGCCTGCAACACTCCGCCGACCAGCACCGGCTCGGCGTTGTGGGCGATGTCGTCGAGGAAGCCGTGGCCCGTGCTCACGGCATTGGCCAGGCTGATGGGCGCGGCGCGGTTGCCTTCGACCAGCTGGGTGACGTCATCGGCGGTCCCGGCAATGCCGTCGGCACCATTGCCCACGCGGATCACCACCTGCGGCATGCCGTTGGGCCCGCGCAGGAAGTTGCCATAGGCGTCGGTGGCCAGCAGTGGCACCCGATGCACGTCGGCGTCGGTCAGGTTGATGCCGAGAATGTCGCGGGCCTGGGCCTTGACCACGGCCCAGGTAGCCATGCCGCCATTCTCGGCATTGCCGTCGTCGCTGGTGCCGAACTTGCCATCGGCGCCCAGGTCGCGATTGGTAATCAGACGCCCGGTCGCCACCGGATGGCCGCTCGCGTCGAGGGCGTACTCGCGCAGGAACACCTGGTGCGAGGGGTGCGAACTGTAGGTCTGGCTCTGGTCGACAAAGGGCGAGGTAGTGTTGGGCTGGCCATCGTCGGCGGTGCCGAGCACGCCATCGGCGCCAGCCGTGCGCACGGCACGCGACAGCACCATGAAATTGGTCGGACTGTTGGCCACGTAAAGCGGATCATCAGGTTGCAACGGGATGAACACGATCTCGCTGCTGCTCTTGGTGACCAGGTCCAGGCCATGGTCGAAGAACTGGCCAAAAAAGGTCATCCAGGCGTTGAAACCGGCGGTCAGGCCAGCGTCCGGCGACTGGTTGGGGATGAAGAACACTGCTTTGTCGTCCGCGGTGCCGAACACCCCGTCGATGCCGGGGCTGAGCACCGGCGCAGCACCGCCGTTGGCCTCGACCGCGGCCGGGTTGCTGGCCGTCTGGTCGACGATCAGGTTGCTGATGGTGCGTGGCTGGCTGTCGACCACCATGCCGGTGCCGGCATAGGCCGCCCGGTACTGGGCATCCATCAGGCGCAGGAAGGCGTTGTCGGCGGCGCCGAATTCGCTTTGCCCGGCCACCAGGTTGTTGTAGCTGCCATCGACGGTGCGCAGGCCAAACGGCACCTGGCTGTTGGGCAGCAGGTCGATGAGGCTGGCGCCGTTGGCATGGGCCTCGGCGATGAAGATCTGCTGGAGGATGAATTGCAGGTCGGACTTGCTGAAATTGGCCATGTTGGCTGACCTCGATCTGTCGGGCGGCGGGCAGGCGCAGGCGCTCGCCACGCCCGGTCATTGGCGTGCACGGTTATGCGGTTCGGTTGTCTAGTAGCGAACACGGGCTCAGCCCGCCGCGCGGGATGCGAACCTGGAATTCGCGGGGTTCAGGGCTCGCCGACGATCAGGCGCGGCGCTCCCGGGCGGTGGGTGGGCCATGGTTTCGCGAGTGGAAGGGGAACGTCCTGTAGAGCCCATTCACTCGGCACAAGAACAGGAAACGAGTCATGTTCTGCTCCTACAGGAATGTCGACAGAGGATTCGCGGAGGGGTCGGGGCGACAGCAGGCCTGCGGCGAAAGTTCCCACGAACTGATTAAGACTAAAGTTGCGCTGCAAAATCTTGTCAATATTTCGTCAGCAAAAAAACCTTGCCAGCGATAATGGTTATCAACCCACTGTTTTTAATAGGAACTTGAAGGAACCGATAGAGCAAAAAGATATTACAGGATGTTTCTGAGGCGCCTACTCTGCTGCTTGTGGGCTGCTTGCACTGTATTCGGAAAACGCGCCAAAAGAGCGACCAACCTTTCTGCAAACCAGCAACCACAAGGCTTCTAGCCCGACCGCCGCAACGGCGGACGGCTTTTGCGAAGAGGGAGGCTCCCCCCGATGACCAGGCATCCAGGTACCCGCTCCGAGCTGGCCGAGGCAGTGTTTCATTTGCGACGCAGCTTCTATGCCCTGGCGGTGTTCAGTGGGGTGATAAACGTCATGATGTTGACACCTGCGGTGTACATGCTGCAGGTGTACGACCGCGCGTTGGTCAGCCGCAACCTCACCACCCTGGGCATGCTGACGGTGCTGGTGACGGGCCTGTTCCTGCTGATGACCGCCCTGGAGCTGCTGCGCAGCCGAGTACTGGTGCGGGTTGGCAATCGCCTGGACATGGCGCTGAACCGGCGCCTGTTCAGCGCCGCCTTCGAGCGCAACCTCAGCCGTGCCGGCGGCAGCCCCGGCCAGGCCCTGCAGGACCTGGCACAGGTGCGCCAGTTCCTCACCGGCAATGGCCTGTTCGCCTTCTTCGACGCGCCCTGGACACCTATCTACCTGCTGGTCGCCTACCTGATCCACCCATTGCTGGGGCTGGTCACGCTGGTCGGCTCGCTGATCCTCGCGGCCCTGGCCTGGCTCACCGAGAAAGCCACCAAGCAACCGCTGTCCGAGGCCAACCACGCCGCCCTCGCCTGCGCCCACTACGCCAACAACAACCTGCGCAATGCCGAAGTGATCGAGGCCATGGGCATGCTGCCGTCGATCAGCCAGCGCTGGTTCCAGAGCCACCTGCGCATCCTGCAGATGCAGACCCTGGCCTCCGACCGCGCCGCCGTCATCGGCAGCATCGGGCGCTTCGTGCGCATCACCTTGCAGTCGTTGATCCTCGGCACCGGCGCCCTGCTGGCCATCGAAGGCAAGATCACCCCCGGCATGATGATCGCCTGCTCGATCCTTACCGGCCGTGCGCTGGGCCCGGTGGAACAGGTGATCGCCGCGTGGAAACCGCTGCTCGGTTGCCGTCTGGCCTGGAGCCGCCTCAACGGCCTGCTGCAAGACTACCCGCAGCGCCCGCCGAGCATGTCGCTGCAACGGCCCGTGGGCATGCTTGCCGTGGAGAACGTCTACGCCGGGGCGCCCGGCACCAGCAACACCATCCTGCGCGGGGTCAGCCTGAGCCTGCTGCCAGGCGAAAGCCTCGGCGTCATCGGCCCCTCGGCGTCCGGCAAGTCGACCCTGGCCCGGCTGCTGGTCGGGGTATGGCCAGCCCAGGCCGGCAAGGTGCGCCTGGACGGCGCCGACATCTTCACCTGGAACAAACGCGAACTGGGCCCCTGGCTCGGCTACCTGCCCCAGGACGTGGAGCTGTTCGAAGGCAGCATCGCCGACAACATCGCCCGCTTTGGCGAGGTGGACAGCGACGCGGTCATCCGCGCCGCCAGGAGCGCCGGCGTGCACGACATGATCCTGCGCTTTGCGCAGGGCTACGACACCCGCCTGGACAGCGACGGCAGCCCGTTGTCCGGTGGCCAGAAGCAGCGCATCGCCCTGGCCCGTGCCTTGTACGGCGAACCCAACCTGATCGTGCTGGATGAACCGAACGCCAACCTCGACGACGTCGGCGAAAAAGCCCTGGTCGACGCCCTGGCCGAGCTCAAGGGCCGCGGCGCCACCGTGGTGTTGATCTCGCACCGCCCCAACGTGCTCTGCGCCGTCGACAAGGTACTGATGCTGCGCGATGGCGGCGTGCAGATGTTCGGCAGCCGCGACGAAGTGTTCGCCGCCCTGCGCACGGCCAGCGTCATCCCCGCTGGCACCGCGACCCCACTGGCCGCCGTCAAGGCAAGGGAGTGACCGATCATGTCCACCACCGCGCATACCGAACTGCTTGCCGCCAACACCGAGCTGCTTGACCTGGACGTTGGCAAACCCGTGCGCTGGGGCCTGTGGCTGGTGCTCGCCGGCTTCGGCGGCTTTCTCCTGTGGGCCTGGCTGGCGCCGCTGGACGCCGGCGTGGTCGCCACCGGCACGGTCAAGGTCACCAGCAACCGCAAGGCCGTGCAGCACCTGAGCGGCGGCACCGTGGAGGCGATTCTCGTGCACGAAGGCGAGCGGGTCGGCAAAGGCCAGCCGCTGGTACGTCTGGACGCCCTGCATGCGCAGGCCGAACAAGGCGCGGTCAGCGCCCAGTACATCGTCAGCAAGACCGTGGAAAACCGCCTGGAGGCCGAGCGGGACGGGCGCGACACGGTCATCTTCGCCCCCGAACTGCTCAGGCAATACGCAGGTGACCCGCGCCTGCTTTCAGCCATGGACCTGCAACAGCACCTGCTCGATACGCGCCGCGCGGGGCTCGCCGGAGAGATCAGCATCCTCGAAGAGAACCTCGCCGCCTCGGCGGCGCAGCTCAAGGGCCTGCAGCAGGTGTACGGCGCACGCGCCTCGCAGATCGGCTTCCTCGGCCAGGAGCTGCAAGGCACTCGCATGCTCGCGGCCGAAGGTTACGTGCCGCGCAACCGCCTGCTCGAGCTCGAGCGCAGCAACGCAGAGCTCTCCGCCGGGCAAGCGGAGAACCTCAACAACATTGCCCGTGTGCGCAGCCAGGTCACCGAGCTCAAGTTGCGCGTGCTGCAACGTCGCCACGACTACCTCAAGGAAGTGCAGTCGCAGTTGACCGACACCGCCAAGGAGAGCACCACCCTGGCCGACCGCCTGCGCGCCCTGGACGACGAGGTGACTCACACAGTCATCCGCGCGCCCATCGACGGTATGGTCCAGGCCCTGGGCATCGCCACCGTTGGCGGGGTGGTGCAGCCCGGCGCGCGGATCATGGAGGTGGTCCCGCTCGACGAGCCGCTGCAGGTCGACGCGATGATACCGGTGCAGGCTATCGACAAGATGACGCCGGGGCTGGCCGTGGACATCGCCTTCCCCGCTTTCAACCATGCCAGCACGCCGAACATCCCCGGGCGCGTGCTGACCGTCTCCGCCGACCGCCTGCTCGACGAGGAGAGCAAGCAGCCGTTCTACCTGGCCCAGGTGGAGGTCACGGCCGATGGCATGGCCTTGCTCGGCAGCAACCATATCCGCCCCGGCATGCCCGCCACCGTCACCATCAAGACCGGCGAGCGCAACCTGCTGAGCTACCTGCTCAAGCCCCTGCTCGAACGCGTCGACGCCGCGTTCAAGGAGCAATGAGATGAACCGCCACTGCCTTGGCCTGTGCCTGCTGGCGCTGGCGTTGCCGGCCGCCGCCATGGACCTCAGGCAGGCCTGGGACCTGCTGCAGTACCAGGGGCCGATCTACCGCGCCGCGGTGCATGAACAGCAGGCCGGCCTGGAAAACCGCGCCATCGGCCAGGCCGGCCTGCTGCCGCAGGTCAACGCATCGGCCTACGCCAACCGCATCGACGGCAGCCAGCGCCAGCACGGCATCGACAATGACCTCGACTACGACTCCACCGGCGCCAACCTGCGCCTGCGCCAGCCGCTGTTCAACAAGCAGAAAATGGCTGAATACCGTCAGGGCCAGCAGCGCGCCGACTACAGCGTCGCTGTGTTCGATGCCAAGAGCCAGGACGCCGCCGTGCGCCTGGCCGACAGCTACTTTGACGTGCTCCTCGCTAGCGAGACCATCACCCTGGCCCGCGCCAAGCTCGCCTCCTTCGAGGAACAGCTCACCTCGGCCCGGCGACGCATGCAGCTGGGTGCCGGCACCGTCACCGATATCGACGAGTCCCTGGCCCGCCGCGACCTTGCCGAAGCCCAGCTGATCGAGGCCCAGGACGACCTGGCCAATGCCAGCCGCAAGCTGGCCGAATACATCGGCGAGACACCGGCGTCGCTGACCACCCTGCAAACAGATTTCGCCACCCCGCCGCTGCTGCCGGACAACCTGCGCGACTGGCTGGCCCGGGCCCAGGCCGACAGCCCATTGATCCATGCGCGCCAGCACAGCTACGCGCTGGCCGAGGAAGAGTTCAAGCGTGCCAAGGCCGGTCACTGGCCAACCCTGGACTTCGTCGCCGGCTACACCGCCGGCAAGAGCCAGTCGATATCCGAGCTCAACCAGCGCAACCACTACAGCTCGATCGGCCTGGAGCTGAACATCCCGCTGTACAGCGGTGGCGGTGTCAGCGCGCTGAGCCGGCAGGCCAGTGCCAACAGTGCCAAGGCCCTGGACGAGCTCGACGCCACACGCCAGGAAGTCATCACCGGCACCACCCGCGAGTTCCGCGGCGTGCAGAGCGGAGCCCTGCGCGTGCACGCGCTGGAGCGGGCGGTCGCCTCCAACGAACGCTCGCTGCTCTCGGCGCGCAAGGGTTTCAGCGCGGGCGGCACCAGCACCAATGCCGATGTGCTCAACGCCGAGGAGTTGCTGTTCGTGGCACGCCATGACCTGTTCGAGGCCAAGCTGCATTACCTGATGTCACGGCTGCGCCTGGCGTCTTCGGTGGGCAGCCTGGGAGATGACGACATCGACCAGATCAACCGCTACCTGGGGCCGGAGTTGTTGGTGACGAACTGAAATCTGCATACCTGCTCATTCAGCGCTATTTGGCCAGATGCCAGCCTTATCAGCGCTGCGATCTGCAAGGCACGTCAGGGGACGTCCAGAAATGCAACTGAAGCGTTCCATGTCAGGCGTACTGCTCGCAACTGGGTGCATCATCTCGTTGCTACCCGTGTTGTACGTCAACGATGGACTCGATCTGTTCGAGTCAACGCAAAGCCTGGGCACACCCCGCATAGAGATCCATGTCGACGACGCCTGCAACTCGGTTGCCGAGGTGACTGCCATGATGGAGGTGCTGCCATTCCAGTCAGCGCTCACCATCCAAGCACTGCCGTCGGAGCACCCCAGCTGCAGTACCCCGCCCTATGCACTGATCACCACCGAAAACCTGGTGCTTCACTTGGAGGAAGGCCGGATCATTCCTCGTGGTTTCTCACTCAACGATGGGCCGAGTATCGTAACCCGAGGGACACTGAAGAGGGCCATGGGTGAATCTTCGTCATTTGCCGTACACCTTGCAGGAGATGTCTCTAACCCTCAAGGCAGCTTCCGCCTGGCCGCTGATGCAATGGACGCCGGATTCGGTCAAGTTTCAGCCCAGGTTCAGCTCGCCACCCGAAATCTGCGCTGCCAGGACGCTGTCTCGGGCCAACCGAACCAGAATGGAAAGCCTGACGATCTCAATTGCGGGCCCCCCTTGCGGGGAGCGCTGTTGTACGTATCCTCGGTGTTTGAATTGACCTCCGCGCTCCCTCCTGTTCAAGGTCTGTCGATGGGGCCGAACATCGGGCGTGGTGATGATGTCGAACACCGTTATTTCGCCACGACCCGGCTATCGTGGTCCGGGAAGCCAACAGCACGTTCCAGTGACATCCAGGGTGCATTGACAGGCTTCGAGATCCACCTGCAAAAACGCCACAGCGTAGCTCAGCGCCTGTTCGTGACCATCAGCTGTTCTACCCTGTTCGGTGCGTTCCTTTCCATGCTCATGGGCTTGTTCATGCCGCCCGCCGGCACCTTGAGCACGCATGACAGCGATGGGCCTGTCGGGACACCTCCCTCCACCCTCTCATCTGGCACGCCCGAGGCGAGAGTACCTGCCGAGGAAGACTCCACGATTGCACCCACACAGGACCAGGACGACAAATCATCCTGAGCGTTGGTCCGCAACCAGCCTGGAAGAGGCGTGCCCCACGACATCCGCCCACGGATTGGCGATACTACGCGGCCCTCATCCATGAAAAGGACTTCGCTGATGAAGCGACTGCTTACCCTCGCCCTCCTCACCCTGGCCATCGCCGGCTGCGACAAGGCCGAACAGACCGCCGCAGTGTCTGGCCAATGCGCCAAGGACACCGACTGCAAAGGTGAGCGCATCTGTGAGAGTGGACAGTGCGTCAACCCCCAGCCGCAACCCGCGCTGCTGGCCAAACCGGCCACCGCGCCGCTGGCGCCGAGCATCGCCTACGAGCCGCTGCCAGTCGGCGACGAAGGCGCCGGGCCGTTCACCGTGCAAGGCATGGAACTGGGCACTGCACTGAACTACCAGTCCCGGGCGGGCGTGATGAACGTCATGGAGGCCGTCGTCGCCGATGCCGAAAGCACCGGCTACGTCGCCATCGAAAAGGCCTATACCTTCGGCCCCAACCGCTATGTACTCGTGGTTTCCACGGGCGAAGGCGGCAATGCCTGCCCGGCGTCCACCTATGTCTTCAGCTTCGATACCAGCGGTGAGTACGTGGACGGCAAGGCCGAAGTGGAAGGCTGTTCGGAAATGGTCGAAAGCATGGCCGAGGGCAACAAGCTGACCATCAAGAAGGACGGCGCCGCGACCGTGGTGTACAACGGCCAGGTGAAGTAAGTGACTGGCGCGTGCGGTACGTTGCAGGTCCCGACAACACGCTGTTCAGCCGTTGAAACAGACGGACTCAGGCCGGCACCACGTTGACCCAGAACCCCAGCACCCGCAGGACCCGGACTGGCAGCACTTCGCTCAGCAGCGTCAGGCTGTCGTCCGGCTGGTCGAGGGACAACGATCTGCTGACCTGCAATCCCGCGACCCGCGGGTCGCACCTGAGCACGCCGGGGCGATAGTTGTCGAGCTCCTCCAGCACCTCGGCCAGGGGCATGTGCTCGGCCACCAGGTGCCCGTGGGTCCAGGCTCCAGCACCATCCGGCAGCGCAGCTCTCGGTGTGCAGCCCTTGTCGCCGAACAGTTGCTGCCAACCGCCTTCCAGTACCACCGGCGCTGCCGAACCACACGCGATCGACGCCACGCCATCAAGCATCTGCACCAGGGTGACGCCGGCCTGTTGCTGAACGATTAAGCGTGCCGCCTGCCCCGGCAGAATGCATATCTGCGCAGTTCGCAGGCTGACTCCAGCGCCCTGCGTCACCTCCAGCAACACCCGCCCACGTTGCAAGGTCACGGCGCGGTCAACGCTGTCCAGCGCGCTGCGGCTGTCCAGTAGCACTGAAAGGCCCGACGCCAGCCGCCAGCCACGTCGTTGCCCGGTGCCAGTGGCGCAATCGCTGAACAGGGTTGGCAGCGCGCCGCACTTGCTCGCGCCATAGCCACTGGCGAGGAGCGCACCGGCCACGCTCAGTCCGCCGAGCAATGCCCGCCGCGATACCTTCGCCCCGCCACTCCAGGTGCCCAGCGGCTCGGCGCCATTGTTCTGGATCAGGTCCAGAGCCGGCTCGCGGTTGGTTGAAGACATACGACGACTCTCTGGGGAGGGCGAAAGGCGCTTATGATAATTCTTATCATTTACTTTCTGCCAGTTGCTTCAATCCACTCCAAAGGCAGGCTTTCAAGACGCTGGCCACAGCGCTTGCTGCAGACAACCGGAGAGCAAGCCCCGGGGCACGCGCCGCTCCAGAACTTTTTCCATTTTGCCGGTCTATTGGGTGAGTGCGTTCCACGGTTGTTCCAACAGCTACCGAACGCACGTTCAACTGCCAATCAGAGGTTGTCTTCACTCATGAAAATCCCTGCCCCATACATGCTGCTCGTTGGCCTGTTCGCACTCGCGACCGCAGGCTCGGCAACCGCCGCAGCGATGAAGACTTCGACACCTCCCTCCCATACCCTCGACCTGGCGGACCGAAAGGCCACTGAAACCCCTTGGCCAAGCCTGGCAAGCGCGCCATCGGCACCGCTGCTGGCCCATGACGACCGCTACCGCCACGACGAGCGCTGGCATGACCACCGCGACGACTGGCGCCGGGAGCAGTGGCGCCGCGAGCAATGGCGCCGGGAGCAGCACCGCCGGGCAATGGAGCGGCAACGCTACTGGGACCGCCACCATGATCGCGCCCTGCACCATCGCTATGACGACGACCGCCGCTACTATCGCCGTTGAGCAGCAGCCCTGTGTATGCAGCCCCGCGCTAAAGCTCCACTGGGGCTGGAGGCCACCGCGACGCTTCGCTGGAACATCTTGAAAAATCCTGCAGGCCCGACCGGTTGGGTGGCAATCTAGGGCGCGCAGCAAACACTCTTCAGGATATTCAAGGGAGTCATGCACTCATGCCTGCAATGGATCGCATTTTTCATGACCTTCACCAGCAAGAGCTGTTGATGCTGGCCAATGTGGCGGACGCCGGCGGTGCACGCCTGGTCGGGAGCGTTCGAGTAGCCGCCTTCGATATCCACGGTTTCCTCCACGGTGCCATGCGCGGCCTGATCCAGCGCTTCCTGCAGAGCGGGCAGCTCGAGACCAGCGGGTTGAAGGCCCACAGCAATGCAGAACTCAACGCACTGATGGCACCTCCCCAACGGTAGGGAAAGCCTGTAAATGCTGAACAGCACCTGACCCTCATGGGTTCGTGTGAGCTGGTCAAGGCCTTGCTCTACGTGGACGGTGGCGGATGTTCTAAAGGGAAGAGCAAGCGCTCCACCACCGTGGGCTGATCACCTTCGGCCCACTGGACGATTAGCCGGAATCGCCCTAGCATCGGCGCCCCCATGGCCTCACTCACGGACGATCATGCACCCCGCCGCCCGCCTGCTTGCCCTGTTCGCCCTGTCCACCCTGGTCAGCGCCTGCAGTCTCAATGGTACCTATATCGACAGCGCCCGCCCGGATGCCGCCAAGCTGCGTTACATCTCGGGCAATGGCAGCGCCACCCTGGACCTGTTCGACAGCGCGCGCTGTGAAGCCCGGACCACCGGCATGCTCAACAACCTGTTCGTGCCCGACTCTCGCCGGCGGGCCGACATGAGCGTGCCGCCGCCAGCAAACAGCAACAGCTACTACGAGATCCGCCTCGAACCCGGCCAGCCGGTACATGTTCGCGCCAACACCCAGGGCGCAACCACGGTCTGCTCGGCCTCGTTCACCCTGACACCTCAGGCAGGCTCCGAGTATGAACTGAGCTTCGACCAGTCACCTGGCTACTGCCAGGCGGCACTGGTGCGTCTGCAACGCGTCGAGGGCAAGGACCAGCGCCAGCCCTATCCGATGATCGACACCATCCCAAGCGCCTGCCGGGGTACCTCAGCGTTGTTCCCGAAACAACCCACACCGCTGCCCGATACCCCCCGGCGCACCGCGTTGATCGATAGCATCATCCACGACAGCGTCACCCCGGAGATGGAGCAACTGACCACGTTGCGCACTGCCGTCGCCATCACTCGTCAAACCTCTCCCGAAGCCCAGGTAGCGGCACGCAAGCGGGAACTGGGCCTCGATCTGCCAGAGGCCTACTGGCAGCAGTACCAGCAGAATCTGCAGAGGCTCGCCGAGGCGCTCGCCAACCTCAAGGCACGTACGCTAGAGCGCTACGACGCCGACAGCCGCGCCTATCTGCGTAGCGTGCGCGACGAGCAGCTACAGGTCTGGGCCGGTGGCAACAACGACGCAGGCCTGCGCAGCAAGGCCCAGCGCATGCGCGACATGGCGTACTATTACAACTATGTCCTGCAAGAGACGGTCGCGCAGATCAGCCTCGAACACTTGCGCAGCATGGCTGAACTGGATCAACGCGAAGGGGTTTGCCAGCGCTTCGCCGGATGCTGGAGGCTGTAGGCAGTCACCCGAGCGCAAGTCTGTCCCATGCTAGTGATCGCCGCCCCCTTGAACCTCGGCCTCAGCTCCCTGAGGCCAGCCACCAACCCGCCGGCTCCATCAGCCTAGGCGCAGCCCGGCACCTGCCTGCGCAAAGGTCACGCCCTGCGCCCGGTCACCCTCGCCTTGGGGGACAGGGTACGCGCCGCCAGGCTGCACCATGCAGGCTTTGCTTGCTCACAGGTAGTGTGCCCGCCCCCGACCCTGTGTATGCTGCTCGGGCGCGGCAAGCGGCCCACGGCGGCTTGCAGGACATCGCGCGGCCGCCCTGCGTGATCGGACCATGACCGGGCTACCCGTATCGGATACCCCCGCCCTATGCCCGTCGACCTGCAAGCGCTGTACCCCAGGCTGATCCACCTGATGCTGGACACCGTGTTCGTGGTCGACCGGGACGACACCATCGTGTTCGTGAGCGATGCCTGCGAGGCCTTGCTCGGCTACCGCGCCGACGAGCTGACCGGCACCCCGATCACCCGCTACATGCGCCCGGATGACCTGGAGGCCACCCGCGCCTCGATCGTGCGGGTGATGAACGGCAACGCCCACTGCGACTTTCGCAACCGCTATGTACGCAAGGATGGCGAGATCGTGCACATTCTCTGGGCGGCCTCCTGGTCCGACGAAGTCGGCGCGCGGATCGGTGTGGCCCGCAACATCACCGCCCTCACCCAGGCCGAGCAGGAACTGCGCTTCCTGGCCCATCACGATCCGCTGACCAAGCTGACCAACCGCTCGCTGTTCAACGACCGCCTCGCCACGGCCCTGCGCATGGCTCGCCAGCAGCAGCGGCGGCTCGCCTTGCTGTTTCTCGACGTCAATGATTTCAAGGGTATCAACGATGTGCATGGCCATGCTGCTGGCGACCGCGTGCTGTGCACCATCGCCCGCCGGCTGCAGGACAGCGTGCAGGCGGCGGACACCGTGGCGCGGATCGGCGGCGACGAGTTCATCGTGCTGCTGACTGACGTGCCCTCGGAGGATGCCGTGTACCAGATGGTCGAGCAGATCGCCAGGGTCATGGAGCAACCGCTCGGCGCCGAATTCGGTGAGGTCAGGATGCCCTCCTGCAGCATTGGCGTGGCCTGCTACCCCAGCGATGGCGAAGATGCCGACACCTTGCTCAGCCATGCCGATGGCCAGATGTACCTCAAGAAACGGCGGCGCGTACGCGTGGGGTGAGCCGACCTCATCGCGGGGCAAGCCCGCTCCCACGCGTTTGGATAATGGTCCGAGCGATTGCTCAGCCCTGCCAGGCGTCCACCACCACCCGCGTGGCTGCCGCGATCGTCTCGCTGTTCCAGGGTGCATCCGCCTTGGCGCCCCGGCTGAACACCACCAGGATCCACGGCGCCCGGCCTTTGGGCCAGATCACCGCGACATCGTTGGCCACGCCATAGTCACCCGACCCGGTCTTGTCGCCCACCACCCAATCCTTCGGCACGCCGGCGCGGATGCGGGCATCGCCCGTGGTGTTGCCCTTGAGCCAGGCCTGCAGCTGTTGTCGCTCGGCAGCGGCCAAGCCGTCGCCCAACAACAGACGCTGCAGGGTCACGCCCATGGCCAGGGGCGTGGTGGTGTCACGCGGATCGCCTGGCAAGGCGGTATTGAGGGTCGGTTCGTTGCGGTCGAGACGGAACGTCGGGTCACCCAGGCTGCGAGCAAACGCCGTAAGACCCGGCGGGCCACCGACCAGCTCGAGCAACAGGTTGCCGGCGGTGTTGTCGCTGTACTGCACCGCGGCGGCGCAGAGCCCGGCGACGGTCATGCCGGCGCCTACGTGCTTTTCGGTGACCGGGGAATACACCACCAGCTGTTCGGCGCCGTAGGCGATGCGCCGCTCCAGCAAGCCTGGCTCGGCCTGGCTGCGGTGCAGGATGGCGCCGGCGAGGACGGCCTTGAAGGTGCTGCAGAACGCGAAGCGCTCCTCGGCGCGCCAGGCCAGTTGCTGGCCGCTGCCCGTGTCCAGGGCCCACAGGCCGATCGTGCTGCCGGTGGTGGCCTCCAGTTGCTGCAATGCTTTGCGCAGCGGGTCATCCGCCCAGGTTGGCAGGGCCAGCAAGGCCGAGCAGCCGAGCGCGCCCTGGAGCACGCGACGGCGGCTGAGGGTGGAAGTCATGCGGGTATTCCTTACGGCAATGAGCAAAACGCGAAGGCTAGAACGTTTTAGCATGCGCGCCAAGCAGAGGATGCGCCCAGGGCTGCCTGCGCGGCGCATGGCACGCGCTTGTGCTGCGAGCGAGCCTGGACAACTGTTTTTCGCGCCACCGCCCTGGCTACCCTTGCGCTGACCGGCAAAAGGCAGGACAGTAACCGGGTATTCCCGCAAAGAAACGGAGATTCGCCTTGACTACCGATCGCCTGAGCCTGCTCCAGTTCGAGCACCTCAGCCTGAAACCCGCCGCCGCCAGCCAGTTCGCCCTTTCGTTGAAGGAGCTTGAACAGCTGACCCTCCCCGAGCGCTACGCCTTCCGCGCAGCCCACTACCTGGGCGACCTGGCCGAAGCGGAGAACAGCCAGCAACTGGCGGTTGCCAAGGACCAGGGCATCGGCTTTACCCAGGGCCTGCTCACTGCCGCGGCAATCGAAGACGCACTGGCGAAAAGACTGATCGAGGTCTTCAATAACGCCAGCGAACGCGCCCACAAGCTGTTGCCTCAGTAATACCTTCAAGAGCCCGGCGCCATGCCGGGCTCTGCCCTGCCCCGATCTTGCACTAGTGTGGTGTTTCAGAAATACCACACTAGCGATCAACATCTGCCCCAGTAACTGACGTCACCGTGCAGAAAGAACGTCCTGTTTGGGCATGAGGAACCGGGCGAACAATTCCGATTGTGAACGGACATTCAACTTGGCATAGAGGTTACGCCGATGAACCTTGATGGTCTCCACCGAGAGCGCCAGCTTGCCGGCCACTTCCTTGTTGGAATAGCCACTGAGCAACAACCTGAGCACATCGCTTTCGCGCGAGGTGATCTGCGTGGCCAGCTGCGCAACCGTTTCAGGCCATGACAGTGGCTCGGCGAGGTGTTCATTCGCGTCGACTTCAAAGGCCATGCGCTGGTGCATGAGCGCAGTTACCCAGGGCTTGATGATATCGAGCAGGGTAATTTGCTCCTGGCTGAAACGTACCTTGCTCCCGATGGACATGCACAATGTTCTATCGGGGTCGAGCTGGACATTGTATTGGACTTCATCCGCCGAAATATAATGAGCGAAATACTGCTGATAGTATTCAGTTTCGACGAAGTATTCCGGCGCTATGTCCAGCAGATGAAAGAAGCCACTCTGCGGGTTTTCCCGATTGGCGATATAAAACGGGTCCAGCAGGTAAAGCCCCTTCACATAGCGATGAATGAACGCATCGACCTCCTGCGCATCCGCCACCTCAGGAAGAGCCACCACGTCCACCTGCTGCTGGCTGAAGATCAACACCACCCAGTTGTCGATCTGCACGTACTCATTCAATACCCGCACCAACGAACTCCAGAACGCGGGGCGGTCCAGCTGCATGATCAGCTTGCCGATCGAACGGTGCCACGCCAGGCCATGAAGGTCGAACGGCATTTTCTACCCCTTTTGGGTTAGGAATCAGCAGGTCAGCGCTACGTAATCGGAGGTATTTACTATCCGGGCCTGCCCGGTATAGTCGCTGTCTGGGCTCAGGACGGGCCAGAAGATACATCGTTTCGATAAGGATGTTGCATGAGAACGTCACGTTTGCGAACCCTTTTTGCGGCCTCGCTGCTCGGTGCGGCAATCAGCACCTCGGTGGCCGCGGCCCAGCCCGGCATGCACCTGTACAACTGGTTCGGGCTGCTCGCGCCAGAGACCCCCAAGGCCTTCGAGCAGGCAACCGGCACGCGGATGCGCATGGATGCGTTCGACAGCGCCGACATCATGCAGAGCAAGGTAATGGCCGGGCGCACGGGGTATGACGTGGTCGTGGCCACCTCCAACGTATTGCCCAGCCTGATCCAGGCGGGCGTGCTGCAGCCCTTGGACCGTGAGCAACTGAGCAACCTGGCGCATATCGACCCGGCGCTGCTGGCCCAGGTCGCGGTCAATGACCCTGGCAATCGTTACGCGGTGCCCTACCTGTGGGGCACCACCGGCATCGGCTATGACGTCGACAAAGTCAAAGCGGCATTGGGTGAACAGGCGCCGGTGGACAGCTGGGACCTGATCTTCAAGGAAGAGAACATCAGCAAGCTGCAATCCTGCGGGGTGGCGATGCTGGATTCCCCGAGCGAGATCATCTCGATTGCCTTGCATTACCTGGGGCTGCCCAGCAACAGCAAGAACCCGGACGACTACCAGAAGGCCCAGGCGCTGCTGTTGAAGATACGCCCCTACGTCCTCTACTTCGATTCCTCGCGAATCGACACCGACCTGGCTGACGGTAATATCTGCGCGGTTGTCGGTTGGGCCAATGGCGCCCTTGCGGCACAGGCCCTGAACGAAAAGACCAACACCGGGCGCCGGATTTCCTACAGCCTGCCGCGCGAGGGCGCGCTGGTCTGGTCGGAGAACCTGGTACTGCTCAAAGACGCCCCTCACCCCAAGGAAGGCATGGCGTTCATCAACTACATGCTGCGGCCAGAAGTCATTGCCAAGACCTCGAACCACACGCTGTACCCCAACGCCAACAAAGACGCCACCGCGTTTGTCGAGCAGAAGCTGCGCGACAATCCCTGGATCTACCCGGACGCCACGACGATATCCACGCTGATCCCACTCGAGCCACTGCCATTGAAACTGGAGCGGATCCGCACCCGGGTCTGGACCAAAGTGAAGAGCGGCGTGTGATCTGAGGTGATGGGGTGGCTGCTGCCCCATGCCACCCCTTGATCGTGTCCATTGCCGTGCAGCGCGCTGCGCGCCAATGCCTGTTGCTCAATTGAGTCCGACCTTGAAAAGAGAACAGTGGATGTTCAGCCCAGCCCAACAAACTCGATTCAGTTTGACGATCGACGGTATCGATCCCGCTTTCCAGGTGCTCGCATTCAGTGGGGAGGAAGCGCTCGGCAGGCCGTACTACTTCAATGTGGAGCTTGTCGGCGAGCGGGCTGACATGGATCTCGAGTGCCTTTTCGACCGTGAGGCTTTCCTGTCCTTCGACAACAATGGCAACGGCATCCATGGCCGGGTCTACCACATCGCTCAAAGCGGCAATGCACAGTGCTCGAAGCACTACAGCATGACCCTGGTACCGCACCTCTCCTACTTGCGCCATCGCATCAACCAGAGAATCTATGAAAAGTTCTCGGTACCGAATATCGTTGCCTTGATCCTGGAAGAGCACGGAATCGTCGGCGACGCTTATCGGTTTCATCTAGGCTCGACCTACCCCGAGCGCGACTACTGCACCCAGTACGACGAAACGGATTTGCACTTCATTCAGCGCCTGTGCGAGGAAGAAGGCATCCACTTCCATTTCCAGCACAGTGCCCAGGGCCATGTGCTGGTGTTCGGTGATGACCAGGCGGTGTTCCCCAGGTTGGGGCAACCTGCCGCCTGCAACCAGGACGGCGACAATCCGCTCGATTTTCGTGGCCTGGCAGATCATCAAGCTGAAGGGCACAGTGACCAGACCCATTTGGCCAGTGGCCATGTGCTGGACGTTTGCGGGCATCCGCGCCAGGCGTTGAACGCCCCGTGGCTCCTGACGCGGGTCATTCACCAGGGCAGGCAACCACGGATAGCCGGTGAGCGCGGCGCCACTGACCACGTCGATGAAATTGCTCGGGGATACCGCAACCACTTCATGGCTATTCCCTGGGAAGCGCCCTACCGCCTGCCTCTGACTCACCGCAAACCTGAGTTACCCGGCAACCAGACCGCTGTCGTCATCGCGGTGGAAGACGAGATGTCCCAGCGTGACCGGCGCCTGGCAAAGATACAGGTCAAGTTCCCCTGGGACCGTGAAGACAGGTTCGACGACAAGAGCCGTTGCTGGCTGAGCGCGTGCTCCAGTTGGAGCTGTGCGAGCACGCCACCGCACACGGGCATGGAAGTCATGGTCACCTTTCTGGAGAACGACCCTGATCAACCGCTGATCAGCGGTTGCCTGTGTTGCCGCTGACCGCGCCTGCCCGAGCCAGCGACGATTGGTGTACCGTTGCCGCGCCGAACCGATGTTCAGCCCTTACCCTGATCGATGGAGCACGCTCGATGGCCAACGCGCCGTTCTTTCCCCTGCAGCCCCTGGCGGACGAACTGCTGCCCTGCCTGCCCGGCGCCTGTACCGACGGCTCCCACGACCTCGCCCATGTGCAGCGGGTGTGGAGCAACGTCCGGCGCATCCAGGCCAAGGAAGGTGGCGACCTTGAAGTGCTGCTCGCCGCCACCGTGCTGCACGACTGCGTGGCGGTGGAGAAGAACTCGCCTCTGCGTAGCCAGGCCTCGATGCTCTCGGCCAAGCGGGCCGCCGCGATCCTCACCGACAAGGGCTGGCCATCGGCACGCGTCGAGCAAGCGGCCCATGCGGTGCAGGCCCACAGTTACTCGGCGGGCATCGCGCCGCTGAGCCTGGAGGCGAGGATCCTCCAGGACAGCGACCGCCTCGATGCCCTCGGCGCGGTGGGCGTCGCCCGTTGTTTCTATGTCGCAGGGCGCATGGGCTCGTCACTGTACGACTTCGAGAATCCCACTGCCGAAGGGCGGGACCACCAGGACAACCGGTACGCCATCGAGCATTTCCACACCAAGCTGCTAAAGCTCGCCTCGGGGTTCCAGACCACCGAGGGGGCTCGCCTGGCGACGCTCCGGCATGAACGGCTGGCGTCGTTCCTGGACGACTTCATGGATGAGATCGGCGTGGCCTGAGCTCAGGTCGCCGGCACCTGCAACCCGGTCTTCACATTGCTCATCGCCACCAGCGTCTTGAAGTGCTTCACATTGTTGCTCTGGAAGAACAGCTCCCGCGTCAACTGGGTGTACTGCGCCATGTCCCGCACCAGCAGGATCAGCACGAAGTCGCATGCCCCCGCCACGTAATAGCACTGCTGAACCTGCGGGCAGGCCATGAAGGTGCGCTTCATGGCGTCGAGCAAGTCGAGCCGCTCATTCTCCACCTCCACTTCGGTGATCACCGTCAGCGTGTAACCCAGCGCCACCGGGTCGACCAGGGCCACGGTGCGCTGGATCACGCCATCGTGGGTGAGTTTCTTCAGCCGACGGTTAACCGCAGCCGACGACAGGTTCACCTGTGTGCCAAGATCGATCTGGGAAGTGCTGGCGTCACGCTGCACGGCGTCGAGCAGTGCGCGGTCGAAGGGGTCAAGGGTCATGGGAGTGGGTCCTGTCAGGCGTGTGCGAATGCAACAAGATTACGCATTTTACCTGAAAATCAATCTTTCCATACGCCACAAGCAAATACCATTTCGCTCACACCGCATGGCGTCAATGCACAGAGTGGAGGCCGTACGCGCATCGCTCCGGCGGCGATGACCTTCTTGCCCATCCAGGACTGGTATCAGCCACACCCCCCGTGAGCATACTGACGACGCCCAGTTGCTCGACGGCGCGCGGATGTTGCTGGACGTGGTTGCTCAGCGACTGAGCGCCACGCAGTGACCAGATCCTACCGCCCTGCCCCCTGGAGACGTATATGCTGTTTGCCAACCCCAACGCCACCCGCCAGCCCTATCCTCGCAGCCTGCAGGTACTGATGAGCATCCGCCAGGCGAACGAAAGCCGCCAATGGCTGGCGCACTGGCCGCAACTGCGCGCCGCGGGCACGCCACTCTACGACCTGCCTGACCTGGCCGCCGAACTGGGTGTCGACCAGGTGCTGGTCAAGGATGAATCGGTGCGCTCCCCCTTGGGCAGCTTCAAGGCGTTGGGGGCGCCCATCGCCCTGGTGCGCCTGATCCTGCGCACCTTCCCCGGGCACGGCTTCACCGCCGCCGACCTGTTCGCCAGCCGACACGCCAGCGAGCTGGCCGGCTTCAGTGTGGTCAGCGCCACCGACGGCAACCATGGCCGCGCCCTGGCCGCCGCCGCGCAGAGCGTGGGGTGTCGCTGCGTCATCGTCCTGCACGCCCACGTCAGCGTGGAGCGCGATCAGGCCATTGCCGCCTACGGCGCGCAGATCATACGGGTCGAGGGCAACTACGACGCCGCGGTGGCGCACGCCGCGGCCTTGGCCCAGGCCCACGGCTGGCAGGTGGTTTCAGACACGTCCTACGATGGCTACGAGCAGATCCCCGGCGATGTCATGCAAGGTTACGGAGCCCTCGCTGCCGAACTGGTCGAGGCCGGCGGGCCAGATCCCACCTTTACCCATGTGTTCCTGCAAGGGGGCGTGGGTGGCTTGGCGGCGGGCATTGTCAGCTACCTGTGGGAGCTGATGGGTGAACAGCGCCCGACCTTCATCGTGGTCGAACCTGAGCAGGCCGACTGCCTGCTGCAAAGCGCCATGGCCGGCCAGCCCCGTGCTGCCAGCGGCTCAGTGAACTCACTGATGGCCGGACTGGCCTGCGGGAAAACCTCGCCGCTGGCATGGCGATTCCTGCAGCCAAGCGTCGACTTCTTCATGACCCTGAGCGACACCGATGCCATCGCCGCGATGCGGCGCCTGGCGCAAGGCAGTGCTCGGGACATTCCGTTGCTGGCGGGTGAGTCGGCGGTGGCCGGGCTGGCAGGGTTGGCGCAGTTGATGGCGGCGCCGGAACTGGCGGCCCAGGTGGGGCTCGGACGCGACTCGAGGGTGCTGCTGATCAGCACCGAAGGGGCTACCGCGCCGGGCCTGTATACCGAGTTGGTGGGGGAAAAGCCGGCATCGGTGCTCGCACGGCAGCAGGCGTGGAATTGAGTATCCCAGGCATGCAAACGTCAGAACCATGAAGGCCGGCAGTCGTCTGGGGTTATCATGCCGACACGCTGAACCCGCCCCAGGACATGGAGTCGCCATGAACATCGAAAAACTGCAGAACCGCCTGGACTTCCTGCGCCAGGCCGAACAACTCAAGAGCGTGCTGCGCAGCGCCCATACCTCCACCGGCCGTGCCGAAAGCACCGCCGAGCACACCTGGCGGCTGTGCCTGATGGCCATCACCTTCGCCGACGAACTGGGCGACCTCGACCTGCTCAAGGTCCTGAAAATGTGCCTGGTCCACGACCTCGGCGAGGCCATCAGCGGCGACGTGCCCGCCGTCAGCAAGCAGGGCTTCCCCGACAAGAGCCAGCAGGAGCGCGACGACCTGCTGCAGTTGATGGCGAGCCTGGATACGCCCCTGCGCGAGGAGATCATGTGGCTGTGGGAAGACTACGAAGCCGCGACGTCCGCCGAAGCCCAGGCGGTCAAGGCCCTCGACAAGTTGGAGACCCTGCTGCAGCACAACCAGGGCCGCAACCCACCGGGCTTCGACTATGCCTTCAACCTGGATTACGGCAAGCGCTACACCGCCGCCACACCGCTGTTCGAGGCCCTGCGCGGCCTGATCGACGCCGATACGCGCAGACACCTGGACAATGGCATCGCCCTGCGCGACGAACGCCCCGAAGACATCGACGCCATCGGCCAATTGACCGAAGCCGCCTTCGCCGACGCCGAACACAGCAGCCACACCGAGCAGTTCATCGTCACGGCGCTGCGTCGGGCGGGGCAGCTCACTGTCTCGCTGGTGGCCGTGGAAGCCGGCGCTGTCGTCGGCCATGTGGCGATTTCCCCAGTCACCCTGGCGTCGGGCGCCAGCGGCTGGTTCGGCCTCGGGCCGGTGTCGGTGTCGCCGGCGCGCCAGGGGCAAGGCATCGGCTCGGCGCTGATCAATGCCGCGCTGGCCCGGTTGCATGGGTTGGCCGGCCAGGGCTGCGTGGTGCTGGGCGACCCGCGCTACTATGCCCGCTTCGGCTTCAAGGCCCAGCCGGGCCTGACCTTGCCGGGCGTGCCTGCCGAGTACTTCCAGGCCCTGGCCTTCACTGGGGACGTACCGCAAGGCGACGTACAATACCACGCCGCGTTCGAGGCAACCTCCAACGCGTAAAACGCGGTCACTGCAGGCGCGGGGCAAGCCTGCGCCTGCAGGTCACGCATCATCACAGGAATCAACGCCGGCAGATGTGCTCCGCAGCCAGCAACCATCGTCTACCTGAACGTTTTCGACCGCGTCTTTCCTCCGCACCAGGTTTTCCGATGCAAGCACTCCTGCAAGAGATCCTCGACCACGTCCGCCCCCTGCTCGTCCAGGGCCAGGTGGCGCAGTACATTCCCGCCCTCGCCCAGGTCGACCCCAACCAGCTGGGCATCGCCGTGCAGAGCCTGGACGGCCAGTTGCACTGCGCCGGGGATGCGCGCACGCCGTTCTCGATCCAGAGCATCTCCAAGGTGTTCAGCCTGGTGCAAGCGATCAACCACAGTGGCGAAGACATCTGGTCGCGGCTGGGCTACGAGCCTTCGGGGCAGGCGTTCAACTCGCTGGTGCAGCTGGAGGTGGAAAAGGGCCGGCCGCGCAACCCGTTCATCAATGCCGGGGCGCTGGTGATCTGCGACATCAACCAATCGCGCTATGCCACCCCCACCCTGTCGATGCGCGACTTCGTCCGCCGCCTGGCGGCCAATCCGCGTATCGTCAGCGACACGGTGGTGGCCGAGTCGGAGTACCAGCACCGCGCACGCAATGCGGCCATGGCGTACCTGATGCAGGCCTTCGGCAACTTCCACAATGATGTCGACGCGGTGCTGCGCAGCTACTTCCACCACTGTGCGCTGTCGATGAGCTGCGCCGACGTCGCCCGTGGCTTCGCCTTCCTGGCCAACAGCGGCTACTGCCCGCACAGCGGCGAACAAGTGCTCAGCCCGCGCCAGGCGCAGCAAGTGAATGCGATCATGGCCACCAGCGGGCTGTATGACGAGGCCGGCAATTTCGCCTACCGGGTCGGCCTGCCGGGCAAGAGCGGCGTGGGCGGCGGCATCGTCGCGGTGGTGCCGGGGCGCTACAGCATCTGCGTGTGGTCGCCGGCGCTGAACGCCTCGGGCAACTCGCTGGCGGGATTGCGGGTTCTGGAGCTGTTGAGCGAACGGATCACCGGGTCGGTGTTTTCGGCGGTCTGAACGAGGCCGTTGCAGGCAGGCGCTTGGTTGCACACATAACCTGCACGCGAGCGGGCTTGCCCCGCGATAGCGTCAGATGCCCTATGGCGTTGCCTTGTGCTATCGCGAGGCCAGGCTCGCCTCCACAGCTCTCGCACCAAGCCGAGAGGCTCAGCCCCGCCCAGCGCTATTCCGATCTAGGACACCGTCGCTATTACCAGCCAACGAAAAGGGGCGCCAAGCGCCCCAGACCTCATTGGTGTAACGGAAGCCCTTCAGCCGTCGATATGCCCCTCGACCGTCAGCGGCCCGACCCTCAGCTTGCCGTCATCCAGCGACACGCTGGGCAGGCCGGCGTCAGGCAGCTTGGGCAGGTCGAGGGTGGCCTTGACCTGGTAACCGAGTGGTTTCACCTCGGCCCCGACCGTGTTCCCGCCCTGCTCCACGCCCTTGACCTGCAGCCCCAGCTCGCGCTGCGCCGCTATCTGCGACGTTTCCTGGACCCCGGCCTTGCGCACGAACTCGCCCTGCGCGTTGAACGACGGCGTGTAGCCGAAGGCGGGCTTGGCTTCGCCCTCCTTGGCCTCGCCCGGTTTGCCGACAAGGCCGGCGCCCAGGTCGAGACGCACCGAGGTGGTGGTGTCCTGACGCTCCTGGATGCTGAGCCCGCCGGCGAGCTTGCCGCCGATGTGCGGGCCTTCGACACGGGCACCGCTCAGTTGCGCCGCGCCCGTGCTGTTCAACGCCACCGTGTCGGCGGCGATCCGGCTGTTCTGCTGGGTGGTGCCCTGCAGATGGTCCACGTGCACCTTGCCGCCGAGGTCGAAGTCATGGGACGCAGTGGCCTGCTGGCCGGCGTCGGCCGGGGTATTGCGGCTCAGGTTGCCGCCGGCCTTCAGCTCGACGCCCCAGTTGTTGCGGCCCTGGGTGGACTGCGCCGACTCCAGCGCCAGGCCACCCTCGCCTGCGCCGACGTTGACGCCCGCAGCAGCGACCTGCGTGCCCTGCAGATGCACCGACTGGCCGGCCAGGTCCACATTGGCGTGGCTGTTCAGCTGGCCGCCGCTCAGGGTCTGCGAGCGTTCGTTGGTCTGGCCCACATTGAAGTTGCCGCCCAGCTTGCCGCTCAGGTCGCGGCCCTGCTCGCCGGTGGCTACCTTGCCGCCGAGGTTGAGACCGCCGCCCAGGTGGCTGCCGCTGACAGTCCGGGTGTCGCTGGCGGCCTGCAGGTCGAGAGCGCCACCGGCCTTGAGTTCGACCGGGCCCGTCGCGTCAATGCGCGTACCTTGCAAGGTCTGGTCGCCACCGCTGCCCAGCCGCACCGGGCCGCTGCCGCTGATGCTCGCCACCTGGGCCTTGCTGTCGGCACTGTGTTCGCCGGCATGATCGAGTTGCAACCCTGCGCCCAGGTCGACCTTGTCACCCACCGGCAAGGTGCCCACGGTCAGCGAGCCGCTGCCACCGAGGCTGCTGGTGTCGAGACGCTCATGGTTGCTGGCCTGCTCCAGGGCCAGCTTGCCGCCAGTGTTGACGGCCACCGCGCCCTGGCCACCGTCGAGGCGGCTGCCTTCGAAGCGGGCATCGCCGCCGACCTGGATGTTCAGGCCCTGATTGCCAGTGAAGGTGCCGACCACGGCAGTGGAACGGTCTTCGGCCAGGCGCTTGCTCCCCCCCGAACCACTGGCGGTCACATTCAGGTCCTCGCCGGTCTTGGTGTAGACCCGGGCGGATACATCGGCATTCACCTGATGTTCGCTGCGGCTGTGGGTGTTGCTGGCCGCATCGGCCTGCAACGTGCCGGCCTTGACGTTCAGCGCGCCGCCGTTGGCGTTGTACTGGGTGCCCTGATCCTTCAGCGCACCGGCCACGTCCAGCTGGACGCCCTGGCCGTTGAACTGGCTGACCACCGCGGTGCCGGTCTGCTCGCCCTGCTGCTGGCTGGCATGGCCCACGGCCAGGTCGACGCCCAGGTTCGGCGTGCCTAGCTTGCCCAGGGCTTCGGTCAGCGAGGTCTTGCCGGCAAGCACGTCCTTGACATCGCCCAGCGGCAGCTTGCCGTCGAGCGCGTCTTTCACCGACACCTTGCCGTCCACCACATCCTTGACCACCCCGGCGATCGGCCGGGCGATGTCCTTGTATTCGACATTGACGCCGACATCCGCCGTCCAGTTGCTCTGCTGGTGGCTGCTGCTGGTGGTGTCGCGAGCCGCGCGGTTGTCCACCTGGTTGGCGCTGACGCTCAGGGTGCCGGCGCTGTTGACCTGGGCGCCTTCGCTGGCCAGGGTGTCGGCCTTGATGGTCAAGCTGCCGGCGCTGTCGAGGCCGGTGGTCTTGGCAGTGCTACTGCTCGCGGCGTCCTGCTGGGTGCCATGGGCGAAGTCGACCCCGGCGCCGGCACGGTCGAGGCCGGCGGTGAGGTAGACGCCACCCCCGGTGTGGCTGCTGTCGCGGGACTCGCTGCGGCTGTCCTGCTCGGCCAGCAACAACACCTGCTTGCCGGCCAGGGTAGTGTCGCCGGCGGTGGACTTCACCGCTGCGCCCTTGACGGTCAGGTCAGCGCCGGCGGTCAGCTGAACCTCGCTGCCGCTGAGGCTGGAACCCTGCTGGCTGACCTGGCTGCCAGTGGCGCTCTGGCGATCGCTCGCATAGCCGACGCCGGCCCGATACTGCCCCGAGCCCGGCGCGGTCTCTTTGGCCGAGGCCACGAAACCACGGTTGCTGCTGGCGCTGCCGTGCTCGCGGGTGTCCTGGGCCGAGGCGACCTTCAGGTCGCCCGCCGCGTCAGCGCTCAACGCGCCGGTGGCCTTGACCGTGGAGCCGACCACCTCGATGCCTTCGGCGCTGTTCAGGCCAACGCTGCCACCGGCCACCAGCTCGCTGCGCACGGCGGTGCTTTCCCGGCTGTTCTGCTTGGCTTCGTTGTGGCTGACGCCGAAGAACTTGCTCTGCTGGTTCTGGCTGTCGCGCTGGTCGGTGCGCGAGGCGTTGCTGATCTGCACCTGTTTGCCGGCGATGCGGATGTCCTGGCCGCTGGTCAGCTGGGCACCTTCGGCCAGCACCGAAGCCTTGGCCCGCAGTTCGATATCGCCGCCCTTGAGCTGGCTGGTGACGCTGCGCTGGGTTTCGCTGCGGTTGTCCCAGTCGGCCTTCCAGAAGCCCTTGGTGTGCTTGCCCTGGTCGCTGTTGACCTGGCGTTCGGTGGCAGCGGTCAGGCGCAGGTCGCCACCGCTGTTCAGGCTCAGTTGGCCGGGCGCCTCGATGCTGGCGGCATTGACGGTGACATCCTGGCCGGCATTCGCCCGAGCATCACGCTGGGCCACGACCTGCACCCCATGCTCGCGGGTATCGCTGTCAGTCTGGGTGCGCTGGTAGGTTTCCCAATCGATGCCCAGTGCGCCGCTGCGCCAGTTCTCGCGTTTTTCCTGGAGCTTGCGGCTTTGCACGGTGCTCAGGGTGAGGTTGCGCCCGGCGTCGAGCTTGACGTCGCGCCCGGCCACGTCGGCGGCGGCCAGGGTCAGGTCCTGGGCACCATGCAGTTGCACATCGCCCTGGCTGCTGCGCACGCCCGCACGGGTCGCTTGCAGCGAGTCGGCCACGGCGGCGCCGCTGATATTCAGGTTACCCGCCGAGTCGATGCGCACGCCGTCGCGGCCTTCGATCTGCCCTGGCCCGACCCGCACCCCGGCACCCTGCGCGGTGCTGACGATATTGATGCGCCCGGCCTGCATCGCGCCGAACAGGCTGGCGTCGATACGCTGCTCGCCGCTGGCCGCGCCCCCGTCGAGCACCTTGACCTGGCCGCTGGCGTAGTCCACCTGGTTGCGCCCCACGGTAAGGTTGAGCTGGTCCCGGGCATCCAGTCGGCCCTGGCTGTCGATGCGCGGGGCGATCAGGTTGACCGAACCGCCGTCGTTGCGCAGGCCGGCGCCCTGCACCTGCAACTGGCCGTTGGCGTCCTGGGTGCCCAGGGCCTTGAGCCGGCCCGCCTCCAGCTCGGGCCGGCCCACCACCAGGCTGGCGTTGGGCGCGTTGATGAAGCTGGCACCATTGACCGAGATGCCGTTGGGGTTGGCCAACACATAGTCGGCGGCACGGCCGAAGATTTCCTGGGCGCCATTGATGGCGGAGGCATTGCGGCTGACCACTTCATTGAGGATCACGCTCGCCGCCTGGCCCTGGAACTGCGGGTTGGCCGCCAGCTCGCCGGCCAGCTGCGAGTGCCCGGCCTGCAGGGCGTTGTTCAGTACCAGGCCCTGGCGGTCGACGTTGTAGTCGAGGAACTGGTTATGCGACAGGCCCGCGCCGTTGGGGGCGACGATATTGACGATGGGCACGCCGCCCTGGGTCTGCAGTTGCGCCGTGCCCCCGGGCCCGGGGGCGACTACCACGCCGCCAGCCAGCGCCTGGGGCAGGCTGGTGGCCAGCAGCAGGCTGGCGATCGCCCAGCGCAGCTTGCCTTGCGGGGACAAATTGAAGGTAAAGGGGGTCTTGGGCATAGGTCACTCTCCATGTAGGTACTGCTAAATCGGTGCGCTCAGATCTGCACGGCGGCCCTGAACAGCCAGACTTCAGGCTCGCGCTGGTAACCGCGGGGAGTGTTGAGGCTGCGCTGGTAGTCGATGTCCAGCTGCAGCGCCTTCCAGCCCAGGTTCACGCCCAGGCTCGCGCCGCTCAGGCGCTGGCTGGCGGCGCCGTGGTCGGCCTTGATCCAGCCGTGGTCCAGGCCCAGCCGTGGGGTGACGCTCAACGACCCCTGCGCCCGCAACGGCAGGCGGAGGGTGTTGCGCCATACCGCCCCACTGGCCCCGGACAGGCTGCTGATGCGGTAGCCGCGCACGGCCGAATCGTCGGTGCCGAGCAACTGCTCGATGGCCGGCAGCGGGTCGGGGCTGTACTGCAGGTTGAGCTGGCTCTGCCACTGCCAGGCCTGACCCAGCAGCTGGCCATTGCGCCACTGGCTGAGCCCGGCGCGGTACTTGTGGAACTGCGCCCTGGGCAGGTCGGGCACCGGGCGATCGGCGTCATCGTCGGCACCGAACCAATGCAGCCCCTGGGCATAGTTGAGGTCCAGGTTCCACACCGCGTGGTCGAGCCAGAACAGGTTGAGCCCGGCCTCGGCCACGGTCAGCGTCGGGCTCTGCACGTCCAGGCGCACCTTGGCGAACTCGCTGTCGACATCCTTGTGCGCCAGTTGCAGGCTGGCGCTCAGTTGATGGCGCTGGTCGCGCCACAGCACGCGCTCGCCGCGCAGGCTGAGCTGGTCGGTGATGCCGCGGCTATGCAAGGTCAGCGTGCTGAGCTTGACCGGCGAGCGGTACTCGGCATGGCTGGCGAACAGGCTGAAGGTCCAGTAGCCATAGGGGATCGCGTAGTACAGGCTGGCGTTGCGGCTGTAACGGTCGCCCTGGTTGAGGGTATCGCTGGCCGACAGGCTGAGCAGGTCGTTGAGTGCCAGCGGGTTGTCCAGGCCCAGGCTGAGCACGCGACGGTCGCGCCCGGTGCTGGCGCTGCCGAGGTTGTCCAGGCCCAGGCCCACGGCCACCCGTGGCTGGCCGGCGCTGCGCGGGCGCAGGATGATCCGCGAGGCGCCCGGCTGGCTGCCGGGGGCGATGTCGGCGGTCAGGTCGACCGAGCGCAGGCGGTTGAGCTGGTCCAGGCCCTGCTCCAGGTCACGCAGGTTCAGCGGCTCGCCGAGCATGCCGGGGAAGGCCCCGGCCAGCGACACCGGCAGGCGCTGGTCGGCCAGTTCGATGGCCTCCAGGTAGCCCTCGTCCACCAGGATGTCCAGCGACTGCCCGGCTGCCGGGGCGCTGCTCAGGTAGGGCCGGCTGGCGATATAGCCCTTTTCCAGGTACAGCGCGGTGATACTCGCCAGCAGCTGGTTGATCTGCCCCACGCCCATGCACGCCGCCACCAGCGGATCGATGCGCGCATCGAGGGTGGCACGGTCGATCAGGGTGACGCCGCCCACCCGCACCCCGGCCAGCGGCCAGCAGTGCGTATCCGGAGCCGCGGCCTGAGGGACCTGCGCGGATGTATCGGGCCCTGTGAACGCACCGCGCTGCAGTTGGCGGCGGCGTTGTTCCAGTTGCAGTTGCTGCAGGTCCTGTTGTTGCTGTTGCTGTTGGCGCAACACTTCCTGGCCAGGCACGAACGTCTCAGCCCGCACGTTGCCCAGGGACAGGCAAGTCAATACGACACACAGCGATACGCGACGGCAATCAATAGCAGACAGGTACGACATACAACACCCATTCGCAGGCAAAGGCACAGCGAGAATCGCAGCACTTGGAACTTCCCGGCACGGTTACCGAGAGTTATCGGCACACGTGCAATAACTTTAGAAAGTTGAGCGTTATTCACTGAAACGCTCACGGAAAAGTTAATGACTGCCAATTACCACCCGAAGCCTGGCATGACCACCTGGTCACCCGACACCCCGTATTGCAGAGGCTAGAGGGACTGACGCGCTAGATTGTCCAACAATCAAACTTGCCGACTGTTTGAGCCAACGGTACTTCTAGACAAGAGCGGGAGACACCGGACTTTAGTCGCATGCCGCCTACGCACAGCAACTTGGAAACACACAAGAGGATTCTACCTCGGTGAAACGCGCCGAAACTAAGCCGAATAATTGGCCCGTGCGGCGACGATTCGTGCTGAACTTTCGACTCTATTGAAGCGACTGCCCTCGAATGCACTTGCAACTCGAGTACGCGTTAGAGGCCTGGTGTATGCTCGCGACATCACAGCCCACCGCACTGAAATGCCCCTCGACAAGGACAACAGCATGCCCCGCCTGGACTGGCTTGAACACCACATGGCCCACAGCGATACCCTCGCCCAGTGGCTGCACCAACAGTTCCACTACGAGTACGCGGACGTGCCGCTTAGCGACTGGCAACGCGAGTTCGCCGAAGGCCAGCGCAACGGCCAATGGCGATGCCTGGTCGCCCTCGACGGCGACCGCCTGCTGGGCAGCGCCGCCCTGGCCAGCGACGACCTGCCCGGGCGCAGCGACCTTGGTCCGTGGCTGGCCTGCGTGTTCGTCACCCCGCAAGCACGAGGGCAAGGCCTGGCGGAGCAACTGATCGAAGGCATCTGCGACCATGCACGCAGCAGCGGAGTCTCCACGCTCTACCTGCACACCCACGACCAGAGCGCCTACTACGCCAAGCGTGGCTGGGCACCGCTGGAACCCTTCGAGGCCTGGGGGCAGCAGCACTGGCTGATGTCACGCACGCTCTGATCGCTTGCCCGATGGCCTCTGTAGAAGCGGGCTTGCCCCGCGCCAGGGCCATCCATGCCGCACACAAATGATCCAGTAGGGAATTATTTAGCGCGCCGTTGTATCTGACCCTAGGTACAAGGCTGGCCAAACCATGGCCATGCCCCCAAGCCTTCAAGGACAACGGCCCATGAAATCACGCAGAAAACCCGTCAAGCCCATCGGCTTGAAGGACATCACCATCGTCGACGACGCCAAGATGCGCAAGGCCATCACCGCCGCCGCCCTGGGCAACGCGATGGAATGGTTCGACTTTGGCGTCTACGGCTTCGTCGCCTATGCCCTGGGCAAGGTGTTCTTCCCCAACGCCAGCCCCGGCGTGCAGATGATCGCGGCGCTGGCCACCTTCTCCGTGCCCTTCCTGATCCGCCCGCTGGGCGGGCTGTTCTTCGGCGCCCTGGGCGACCGCTACGGGCGCCAGAAAGTGCTGGCCGCGACCATCGTGATCATGTCCCTGAGCACCTTCGCCATCGGCCTGATCCCCTCCTACGCCAGCATCGGCATCTGGGCGCCGATCCTGCTGTTGCTGGCGAAGATGGCCCAGGGCTTCTCGGTGGGCGGTGAATACACCGGCGCCTCGATCTTCGTCGCCGAGTACGCCCCGGACCGCAAGCGCGGCTTCCTCGGCAGCTGGCTGGACTTCGGCTCGATCGCCGGCTTTGTCCTCGGCGCCGGCGTGGTGGTGCTGATCTCGACGCTCCTCGGCGAGGAACAGTTCCTCGAATGGGGCTGGCGCCTGCCGTTCTTCCTGGCCCTGCCGCTGGGCCTGATCGGCCTGTACCTGCGCCACGCGCTGGAAGAAACCCCGGCCTTCCAGCAACACGTCGAAAAACTCGAGCAAGGTGACCGCGAAGGCCTGGCCAGCGGCCCGAAAGTTTCGTTCAAGGAGGTGGCGACCCAGCACTGGCGCAGCCTGCTGACCTGCATCGGCGTGGTGATCGCCACCAACGTCACCTACTACATGCTGCTCACCTACATGCCCAGCTACCTCTCGCACAACCTGCACTACAGCGAAGACCACGGCGTGCTGATCATCATCGCGATCATGGTCGGCATGCTGTTCGTGCAGCCGATCATCGGCCTGCTCAGCGACAAGTGGGGGCGCAAGCCGTTCATCATCATCGGCAGCGTCGGCCTGTTCGCCCTGGCGATCCCGGCGTTCATGCTGATCACCAGCGGCAAGCTGGCGGTGATCTTCGCCGGCCTGTTGATCCTCGCCGTGCTGCTGAACTTCTTCATCGGCGTGATGGCCTCGACCCTGCCGGCGATGTTCCCCACGCATATCCGCTACAGCGCCCTGGCCAGCGCCTTCAACATCTCGGTGCTGATCGCCGGCCTGACCCCGACCCTCGCCGCCTGGCTGGTGGAAACCACCGACAACCTGTACATGCCGGCTTATTACCTGATGGTGATCGCCGTGATCGGCCTGCTCACCGGCCTGACCATGAAGGAGACCGCCAACCGCCCGCTGCGCGGCGCCGCCCCGGCCGCCTCGGATATCGACGAAGCCCGCGAACTGCTGCAGGAGCACCACGACAATATCGAACAGAAGATCGAGGACATCGACGCGCAGATCGCCGAGCTGGAGGCCAAGCGCAAGACCCTGGCCCAGCAGCACCCGCGCATCGATTGAGGAGGCTTGCGCATTCCACCGGATTGCTTGCCTGATCCTCTGAACCTGCGGGGTGCATCGATTGCGCAACGGGGCCATGTGCTAGCGTTTCTGGATTGGGGAACAGCGTATTCCCCGCTTCCAGAACCGATGATCAGCAGGTGAGCCCATGGAACTAAGAATCAACCAGCAGACCTACCAGGTCGAGGCTGACGCCGACACGCCCTTGCTCTGGGTGATCCGCGATGACCTGGGCCTGACCGGCACCAAGTACGGTTGCGGCCTGGCCCAATGCGGCGCCTGCTCGGTGCTGGTGGACGGCAATGTGGTGCGCGCCTGCGTCACCCCGGTGGCCGGCGTGGTCGGTCGTGAAGTCACCACCATCGAGGCCATCGAAGCCGACGCCGTGGGCAAGCGAGTGGTCGCCGCCTGGGTCGAGCACCAAGTGGCCCAGTGCGGCTACTGCCAGTCCGGCCAGGTGATGGCGGCCACTGCGCTGCTCAAGCACACCCCCAAACCCAGCACCGAACAGATCGACGCGGCCATGGTCAACCTGTGCCGTTGCGGCACCTACAACGCCATCCATGCCGCCGTGCACGAACTGGCCCAAGGGGAGAACGCCTGATGAACGCGCGTATCGACACCCCTGACGACCTGGCACGGCTGCGCAGCGGCGAAACGGTCAACCTGTCGCGCCGGCGTTTTCTCGCCGGCAGCGCCATCGGTGCCCTGGTGCTGGGCTTCGGCCTGCCGCTGGGCTCGGCGCGGGTACAGGCCGCCGCCGCGACCACTGAGCGCGGCACCCAGGTGCCGGCCTTCCTGGAAATCCGCGCGGACGGCAGCGTGCACCTGCTCAGCCCGTTCATGGAGGGCGGGCAAGGGGTCAACACGGCCATGGCGCAGATCATCGGCGAGGAACTGGACGCCGACCCGGCCACCTTCGTGGTCGAAAGCGCGCCAGCGGGCGAGGCCTACGTGGTGATGGAGAACGGCCTGCGCATCACCGGCGGCAGCATGTCGGTGCGCATGAGCTACCCGACCATGCGCCGCCTCGGCGCCCTGGCCCGCGCCATGCTGCTGCAGGCCGGCGCCGAGCAGTTGGGCGTGCCAGTTGGTGAATTGAGCACCGAGCCTGGCAAGGTGGTGCACGCGGCCTCGGGCCGTGCGCTGGGCTACGGCGAACTGGCCGCCAAGGCCATGGACCTGCCGGTGCCCGACCCTGCCAGCGTCAAGCTGCGCGACCCCAGCCAGTTCCGCTGGATCGGCAAGCCGGTGCAGCGCCTCGACGCCTACGACAAGTCCACCGGCAAGGCCGTCTACAGCATCGACGTCAAGGTCGACGGCATGCTCCACGCCGCCGTGCAGCATGCCCCGCGCCTGGGCATGACCGTAGGCAACCTGCGCAACGAGGAACAGGTCAAGGCCATGAAGGGCGTGCACTCGGTGCATCAACTGCCCGGTGCGGTCGCCGTGGTCGCCGAACGCTGGTGGCACGCCAAGCGCGCGGTGGAAGCGCTGCAGGTGGACTGGAAGGAAGTGGCCGCCGACAGCCAGGTGCGGCCTATGCCTGCCGATTTTTCCAGCGATGGCTGGCGCGAACACCTGGCCGCCCAGACCGGGCCGAGCCGCGACGAGGAAAACCAGGGCGATGTCGCCAGCGCCCTGGCCGGGGCCAAGACCAAGGTCGAGGCCACCTACCACAACCAGTTCCTCAACCACGCTCAGTTGGAGCCGCCCTCCGCCACCGCCCGTTTCAACCCCGACGGCTCGCTGGAAGTGTGGCTGCCCAACCAGGCCCAGGACATGTTCCGCGACGATATCGCCAAGCGCACCGGCCTGGACCCGGCGCGGATCACCCTGCATTCGCCCCTGCTCGGCGGTTTCTTCGGCCGGCACTTCCTGTACGACTCGGCCAACCCCTACCCGCAGGCCATCGCCCTGGCCAAGGCGGTCGGCAGGCCGGTGAAACTGATCTGGAGCCGCGAGGAGGAGTTCCTGCGCGATGCCATGCGCCCCATGGCCGTGGTCAAGTTCCGCGCCGCGCTGGACGAGAAAGGCCTGCCGGTGGCCATCGAGGCGATCAGCGCCACCGAAGGCCCGACCGAGGCCATTGCCGGCAAGCAGGGCGACACGGTCGACCCCACCGCCCTCGAAGGACTGTCGGGCAAGGCCTACGCCATCGCCAACAAGCGCATCGCGCAGATCTATGTCAAAGGCCCGGCCATGCTCGGCTACTGGCGCTCGGTGGGCAATTCGCTGAACGACTTCTTCTACGAGTCGTTCCTCGACGAGCTGGCCGACAAGGGCGGCCACGATCCCTTCGAGCTGCGCCTGCAGCTACTGCGGGACAACCCACGCCTGACCGCCCTGCTGCAAGCGGTGGGCGAATTGTCCGGCGGCTGGAAGCGCGGCCCGTTCACCGCCGAGGACGGCAGCAAGCGCGCCCGCGGCGTGGCCATGGCCTCGCCATTCGGCTCGGAGGCGGCGGTCATCGCCGAAGTGTCGCTGGAGGGTGGCCAGGTCAAGGTGCACGACATCTGGCAGGCCATCGACCCGGGCAGCATCGTCAACCCGGCGATCATCGAGGCCCAGGTCAACAGCGCGGTATCCCTGGGCCTGTCCCAGGTGCTGCTGGAAGAATCGGTGTGGCTGAACGGCATGCCACGGGCGCGCAACTACGACCTGTACCCGGTGCTGCCGCCATCGCGCATGGCCCGGGTGCATGTGCGCATCGTCGAGAGCGGGGCGAAGATGGGCGGCATCGGTGAACCGCCGCTGCCGGCGGTCGCGCCTGCGGTGGCCAACGCCGTGGCGCAGCTCACCGGCCAGCGCGTGCGCAGCATGCCCCTGAGCCGCCATACCTTCAGCTGACACGACAAGGACAGCCCATGAACAACAGCCGATTCGCAAGAACCGCAGGCTGGCTGGCTTTGCCGTGCCTGGTCGCGGCAGGCCTGCTGGCCTGGTACGTCACCCGCGAGCCTGCCTCGCCCTTCAGCGCCTCGGACAGCGCCGACGCCGCCCTGGTCAGCCGCGGCGAATACGTCGCCCGCCTCAGCGACTGCGTGGCCTGCCACAGCCTGCCGGGCAAGGCGCCCTTTGCCGGAGGCCTGGAAATGGCCACGCCGCTGGGGGCGATCCATGCCACCAACATCACCCCGGATCGCGACCACGGCATCGGCGCCTACAGCCTGGCCGACTTCGACCGTGCCGTGCGCCAGGGCGTGGCGCCGAGAGGGCGACGGCTGTACCCGGCCATGCCCTACCCGTCCTATGCCAAGCTCAGCGATGACGATGTACGGGCGCTCTACGCGTTCTTCATGAAGGGCGTGCAACCGGCAGCCGAAGCCAATATACCCAGCAGCATTCCCTGGCCATTGAACCTGCGCTGGCCCATCGCCCTGTGGAACGGCCTCTTCGCACCGACCACCGCCTATGCGCAGAAACCCGACGAGGATCCGCTGTGGAATCGCGGCGCCTACATCGTCCAGGGCCCCGGCCACTGCGGCAGCTGCCATACGCCTCGGGGCCTGGCCTTCAACGAGAAAGCCCTGGACGAAAGCGGCGCGCCGTTCCTCGCCGGGGCCCTGCTCGATGGCTGGTACGCGCCGAGCCTGCGCCAGGACCACAACACCGGGCTCGGGCGCTGGAGCGAAGCCGAGATCGTGCAGTTCCTCAAGACCGGGCGCAATCACCATGCGGTGGTGTACGGCTCGATGACCGAGGCGTTCAACAACTCCACGCAGTTCATGAGCGACGACGACCTGGGCGCGATCGCCCGCTACCTCAAGGCATTGCCCGGTGACCCTCGACGTGATGGTGCGCCCTGGCAGTACCAGGCGACGGCCGCCGCGTCTGATGCGCCCGGCGCGCACACCTACGCGACCCGTTGCGCCAGCTGCCATGGCGCGGATGGCAAGGGCCAGGCCGAGTGGATGCCGCCGCTGGCGGGGGCCACCTCGATGCTGGCCGCAGAGAATGCCTCGGCGATCAACATCACCCTCAACGGCTCGCAGCGCATCGTCGCCGCCGGGGTGCCGGACGCCTACCGCATGCCGGCGTTCCGCGAGCAGCTGTCGGACCGGGAGATCGCCGAGGTGCTGAGTTTCGCCCGCAGTGCCTGGGGCAATCAGGGTGGCGCGGTGCAGGCCAAGGCGGTGGGCGAGCTGCGCGGGCATACCGACCCTGCCAGCAGCAGCCCGATCATCCTGCATATGCGCTGATACCGCCATCGCGGGGCAAGCCCGCTCCCACGTGTGAAGCGTGGAGCACAGACAACCGAGGACACCATGGAAAGCATCGACCTGCTGGTCCTGCGCACCACCCACGACTGGCTCCAGGCCGGGCACCGCGTGCTGCTCGCCACTGTCGCCCGTACCTGGGGCTCCTCCCCTCGCCCGGTCGGCTCGATGATGGCGCTGCGCAACGATGGCCGGGTGGTTGGCAGCGTGTCCGGCGGCTGCATCGAAGACGACCTGATTCATCGCTACACCACCGCCTATGGCGGCCCCGGCCTGCCCCAGGGCAGGCCCGAGGTGATTCGCTATGGCGTCAGCGCCGACGATGCCCACCGCTTCGGCCTGCCCTGTGGCGGCACCCTGGAGCTGATCCTGGAATTCGAACCGGCCGCGTTGCCCCTGCTGCAACTGCTGGAGCACCTCGACCAGGGCCGGCTGATGCGCCGCCGACTGGCCCTGCAAAGCGGCGCGGTGAGCCTGGCAGCCACCGCCACCCCCGAGCAGTTCAGCTTCGACGGCCAGCACATGGTCAACACCCTCGGTCCCGGCTACCGCATGCTGCTGATCGGCGCCGGGGCACTGGCCGAATACCTGGCGACCATGGCCTTGTTCAACGGTTTTCGGGTGGCGGTGTGCGACCCTCGCCCCGAACACATGGCCACCTGGGCGGTGGCCGGCGTCGAGCACCTCAAGGGCATGCCGGACGATGCGGTACGCGCCTTCAACGCAGACCTGCGTACCTGCATCATCGCCGTCAGCCATGACCCCAAGCTCGACGACCTGGCGCTGCTCGAGGCCCTGCACAGCCCGGCGTTCTACATTGGCGCCATCGGCTCGCGGCGCAACAGCCAGCTGCGCCGCGAGCGCTTGATAGAGCATTTCGGCGAGAGCGAGGCCTCGTTGCAACGACTGCATGGCCCCATCGGCATCTACATCGGCAGCAAGACCCCGGCGGAGATCGCGGTGAGCGTGATGGCCGAAGTGCTGGCCGCCAAGAATGCCGTGAGCTTGCCGGGGGCGGTGAGCGTATCCGGGGCCAAGCGCGAGCGTGACCATCAACCTTCGTAATGCCTGAACCGGCC
>NZ_JBOBDQ010000039.1:0-53270 GCF_050586565.1 Pseudomonas sp. WC1 | reverse complement strand
TGTGCTTTTGGCAAGTCGATGCGCTCCCTTGTAGGAGCGCGTCGCCTGCAATGCCAACGGTAGCCCTTTTCCTATGCAAGCCCTCGGGGCGTGGCTATCATGCCAGCCTTATTTCGAGTCGAGATTGGCATGCTGAAGTTGTTGAACCTCCTCAAGGATGGCCGGTTCCATTCCGGAGAAGCCCTGGGGGCCGCCCTTGGGGTGAGTCGCAGCGCCGTTTGGAAGCAGCTGCAGCACCTGGAGAGCGAACTGAACCTGACCATTCACAAGGTCCGTGGCCGCGGCTATCAGCTGGCGGCGCCGTTGAACCTGCTCGAAGCGCAGGCGATCGCCAAGTTCTCCCAGGGCGAGCCATGGCCGGTGTTCATTCACGAAACCATCGACTCCACCAATGCCGAAGGGCTGAGGCTGGTCGCGCGAGGGCAGGCTGCGCCGTTTCTGGTGCTGGCCGAACGCCAGAGTGCAGGTCGCGGTCGGCGCGGGCGCCCGTGGGTCAGTCCTTTTGCCGAAAACCTCTATTACAGCCTGGTCTTGCGCATCGATGGTGGCATGCGTCAGCTCGAGGGTTTGAGCCTGGTGGTCGGCCTGGCGGTAATGCGTACACTGCAGGCGTTCGGGCTAAAGGATGTGGGGCTCAAGTGGCCCAACGATGTCCTTGCCGGCGGGCGCAAGATCACCGGGATCCTCCTGGAGCTGGTCGGGGATCCTGCGGACGTCTGCCATGTAGTGCTGGGTATTGGTATCAATGTAAACATGCAAGGCAACGAACAGATCGATCAGCAATGGGCCTCTATGCGCGGCGAAGCTGGGCAATTGGTGGATCGCAACCACCTGGTGGCGGTGCTCAGCCAGCAGTTGCAACACGAGCTTGGTCGCCATCGCCGCTATGGTTTCGCTGCGTTCCAGGAAGAATGGGAACAGGCGCATCTTTGGCAGGGGCGTAAAGTTTCACTTGTCGCGGGCACCTCGCGTATCGAAGGCGTCGCGCTGGGGGTGGATGGCCAGGGCGGCTTGCGTCTGGAGGTCGATGGTGTGGAGAAGAGCTTCAGCGGCGGCGAGCTGAGCCTGAGGTTGCGTGATGATTCTTGAGCTCGATTGTGGAAACAGCTTTATCAAGTGGCGCGTCATCCATTCAGCCGACGCCACCATCAATGGAGGTGGCATCGTGGACTCCGACCAGGCATTGGTCGCAGCTGTCGCGGGGCTCTCGAGCCTGCGTCTGACTGCTTGCCGCATGGTCAGTGTACGCAGTGAAGAGGAAACTTCATCGCTGTGTGCGCTGATCCAGGCCTCGTTCGGTGTCGAGGCAAACGTGGCCCAGCCTGTGAGGGAAATGGCTGGCGTGCGCAATGGCTATGACGATTATCAGCGCCTGGGCATGGACCGCTGGCTGGGGGCGCTGGGCGCCTATCACCTGGCCAAGCGTGCTTGCCTGGTCATCGATTTCGGCACTGCGGCCAAGGCCGATTTCGTCGCGGCCAATGGTGAGCACCTTGGTGGCTACATCTGCCCGGGCATGCCGCTGATGCGTAGCCAGTTGCGTACCCATACCCGGCGTATTCGCTATGACGATGCGTCGGCCGAGCGCGCCCTGAACAGCCTGGCGCCGGGGCGCTCGACCGTCGAGGCGGTCGAGCGTGGTTGTGTGCTGATGCTCCAGGGCTTCGCCCGTACCCAGGTCGAGCAGGCCAGGGCGATGTGGGGTGAGGACTTCACTGTCTTTCTGACTGGTGGAGATGCGCCCTTGGTGCAGGAGGCGGCGCCGAAGGCTCGGATCGTGCCGGACCTGGTATTCGTCGGTTTGGCCATGGCCTGTCCATTGAACTGAGGTGACTGACTATGCGCTGGTTGTTTCTGCTGTTGGTTGTGCTCAACGTCTTTTATTACGTGTGGCATCAGCAGGAAGCTCCCCTGAGGGTCAAGGAAGTCGCCCCGTTGGCTTTGTACAAAGGTTCCCAGCAGGAAATCCGCCTGTTGCGTGAAACCGGAGTTGCGGCGCCCGCCCGACGCCGTGACGAATGTCTGGTTGTTGGGGGGATGACTGCGCCCGAGCAACTCGAGGCCTTGCGTCAGCGGCTGGTCAGTCTGGATATCGCTGCCCTGCCAGTGGTTGGTCAGCTCCCGGGTGCCGAGGGGCTATGGCTCAAGGTTGCCCCGGAAAGCGAGCGTTTGCTGGACCCAGCTGTGCTCTCGACTCTTTCCAAGGATTTCAAAGACTTAAAACACAAAATTATTTTGTGCGAGGGTATTGCAACTGCTGAATAGCTTGATAGAATGGCGCCCGCTTCACAGGGAACATCACTTAGGTGGTAGATCTGGAGGCAGTGTCAAAGCAGCTAAGTTTCAGATTTGATTGAAAAAATTTGAAAAAACGCTTGACACTGGGGCGGCAGCCAAATAGAATGCCGGCCACATCTGGAGGGATTCCCGAGCGGCCAAAGGGGACGGACTGTAAATCCGTTGCGAGAGCTTCGAAGGTTCGAATCCTTCTCCCTCCACCAGTTTTAGCGAGAGCTGCAAGCTCCGCGGGTATAGTTTAGTGGTAGAACCTCAGCCTTCCAAGCTGATGATGCGGGTTCGATTCCCGCTACCCGCTCCAAGTTTGCTGTTGTTGCACAAAGTGTTTCGCTCTTGTAGCTCAGTTGGTAGAGCACACCCTTGGTAAGGGTGAGGTCAGCGGTTCAAGTCCGCTCAAGAGCTCCATATAAACAAGGCAGATATGAAAATATCTGCCTTTGTTTTATCAGCGGTATGACTATTTCTTCTGCGGAGGACTGTATCGATGGCTAAGGAAAAGTTTGATCGTTCGCTACCTCACGTTAACGTCGGCACTATCGGCCACGTTGACCACGGTAAGACCACTCTGACTGCAGCGCTGACCCGCGTCTGCTCCGAAGTTTTCGGTTCGGCCGTCGTTGAGTTCGACAAGATCGACTCGGCTCCGGAAGAAAAAGCTCGCGGTATCACCATCAACACCGCGCACGTCGAGTACAACTCGAACATTCGTCACTACGCTCACGTTGACTGCCCAGGTCACGCTGACTACGTGAAGAACATGATCACCGGTGCTGCCCAGATGGACGGCGCGATCCTGGTTTGCTCGGCCGCCGATGGTCCGATGCCACAAACCCGTGAGCACATCCTGCTGTCCCGTCAGGTTGGCGTTCCGTACATCGTGGTCTTCCTGAACAAGGCTGACCTGGTAGACGACGCTGAGCTGCTGGAACTGGTCGAGATGGAAGTTCGCGACCTGCTGTCCACCTACGACTTCCCAGGCGACGACACCCCGATCATCATCGGTTCGGCTCGTATGGCGCTGGAAGGCAAAGACGACAACGAAATGGGCACTACCGCTGTCAAGAAGCTGGTAGAAACTCTGGATGCCTACATCCCTGAGCCAGTTCGTGCCATCGATCAGCCGTTCCTGATGCCAATCGAAGACGTATTCTCGATCTCGGGTCGTGGTACCGTTGTTACCGGTCGTATCGAGCGTGGTATCGTCCGCGTTCAGGACGCCCTGGAAATCGTTGGTCTGCGTGACACCACCACCACCACCTGCACCGGTGTTGAGATGTTCCGCAAGCTGCTGGACGAAGGTCGTGCTGGCGAGAACTGCGGCGTTCTGCTGCGTGGTACCAAGCGTGACGACGTTGAGCGTGGCCAGGTTCTGGTCAAGCCAGGTTCGGTCAAGCCGCACACCAAGTTCACCGCAGAAGTCTACGTCCTGTCGAAGGAAGAAGGCGGTCGTCACACTCCGTTCTTCAAAGGCTACCGTCCTCAGTTCTACTTCCGTACCACTGACGTGACCGGTAACTGCGAACTGCCGGAAGGCGTTGAAATGGTAATGCCAGGTGACAACATCCAGATGACTGTCACCCTGATCAAGACCATCGCAATGGAAGACGGTCTGCGTTTCGCCATCCGTGAAGGCGGTCGTACCGTCGGCGCCGGCGTCGTAGCAAAAATTATCGAATAAGTAGTTGATTTACTTGATCAGGCCGGTATAATGGCCGGCCTGATACAGCGTTACAGGTCAGTAGCTCAATTGGCAGAGCGACGGTCTCCAAAACCGTAGGTTGGGGGTTCGATTCCCTCCTGACCTGCCATTCACCTCGGTGTGATTGGCTTTCTTCTTACAGGATCCTCCCCGATGACTCCCAAAACTGAAGCCCAAGAATCGCGTTTCGACTTGTTCAAGTGGCTGGCTGTAGTGGCTTTGGTGGTTGTCGCCGTTGTGGGTAATCAGTATTACTCCGCCTCGCCGATCCTGTACCGCGTTCTTGCACTTCTCGCCCTGGCTGCGGTTGCAGGCTTCGTTGCCTTGCAGACTGCGAAGGGTAAGTCGTTCTTCACGCTGGCGAAGGAAGCGCGGACCGAGATCCGTAAAGTCGTGTGGCCGACCCGCCAAGAAACCACTCAGACCACGCTGATTGTCGTGGCTGTTGTTCTGGTTATGGCACTGCTGCTGTGGGGTCTCGACTCCCTGCTCGGTTGGGCGGTCTCCTTGATTGTTGGCTAAGGGTGTCCCGTGGCTAAGCGTTGGTACGTAGTGCATGCTTACTCGGGTTACGAGAAGCATGTGATGCGCTCCCTGATCGAGCGCGTCAAGCTGGCTGGCATGGAAGACGAATTCGGCGAGATCCTGGTCCCGACCGAAGAAGTCGTTGAAATGCGTAACGGCCAGAAGCGCAAGAGCGAGCGCAAATTCTTCCCTGGCTATGTATTGGTCCAGATGGAAATGAACGAAGGGACTTGGCACCTTGTCAAGGATACCCCTCGGGTCATGGGTTTCATTGGTGGTACCGCAGACAAGCCTGCGCCGATCACTGATAAAGAGGCCGAGGCAATCCTCCGTCGCGTTGCCGATGGTAGTGACAAGCCGAAGCCGAAGACGTTGTTCGAGCCGGGTGAAGTGGTTCGAGTCGTTGATGGTCCGTTTGCTGACTTCAATGGCACCGTCGAAGAGGTTAACTACGAAAAGAGCCGCCTGCAGGTTGCAGTGCTCATTTTCGGTCGCTCTACTCCGGTGGAGCTCGAGTTCGGCCAGGTCGAGAAGGTCTAGCAGGACGAAGCATCCCATACCCCGCAGCCCTATGTGCTGCGGGGTTTTGTCGTCACTGGGATAAAACGCAAGTCATCCGGGGAGCCATCTGGCGTTTGTACCCGATTTTGGAGTAGCTCATGGCTAAGAAGATTCAGGCTTACATCAAGCTGCAAGTAAAGGCCGGCCAGGCCAACCCAAGCCCACCCGTTGGTCCAGCACTGGGTCAACACGGTGTGAACATCATGGAATTCTGCAAGGCCTTCAACGCCCGTACTCAGGGTCAAGAGCCAGGTCTGCCGACTCCAGTGATCATCACTGTCTACAGTGACCGTAGCTTCACCTTCGAAACCAAGAGCACCCCTGCCTCGGTTCTGCTGAAGAAAGCTGCTGGCCTGACCAGTGGTTCGGCTCGCCCGAACACCGTTAAAGTCGGTACCGTTACCCGCGCTCAGCTGGAAGACATCGCGAAAGCCAAACAGGCTGACCTGACTGCCGCTGACCTGGACGCTGCTGTACGCACCATCGCTGGCTCTGCCCGCAGCATGGGCCTGAACGTGGAGGGTGTGTAATGGCTAAGCTGACCAAGCGCCAAAAGGCAATCGCCGAAAAAATCGAAGCAGGCAAGGCCTACAACTTCGAAGAAGCGGCAACTCTGCTGGCCTCGCTGCCTGCTGCCAAGTTCGTCGAGTCCTACGACATCGCCGTCAACCTCGGTGTTGACCCGCGTAAATCCGACCAGGTCGTACGTAGCGCTACCGTGCTGCCGCACGGCACTGGCAAGACCGTACGTGTTGCCGTCTTCACCCAGGGCCCGGCTGCTGAAGCCGCTCTGGCTGCCGGCGCTGACCGCGTAGGTATGGACGATCTGGCTGCCGAAATGAAAGGCGGCGACCTGAACTATGACGTCGTCATCGCATCGCCTGATGCCATGCGTGTTGTAGGTCAGCTGGGTCAGGTTCTGGGTCCTCGCGGCCTGATGCCTAACCCGAAAGTCGGTACCGTTACCCCAGACGTAGCCACTGCCGTGAAAAACGCCAAGGCTGGTCAGGTTCGCTACCGTACCGACAAGAACGGTATCATCCACACCTCCGTTGGCAAGATCGGCTTTGAAGCTGGCAAGCTGAAGGAAAACGTTGAAGCCCTGATCGCTGATCTGAAGCGTATCAAGCCGGCTTCCTCGAAAGGTATCTACGTCAAGCGCGTTACCCTGAGCACCACCATGGGCCCAGGTCTGATCATCGATCAGAGCTCGCTGGACGTGTAAGACCATGCCGGCGGGTGTAAGCTCGCCGGCAGCAAAAATTGGGGTCCCTGCCTGGCGGGGGCTATCCAAGACCGTAGGCGGCGCAAGCCTTAAACAACCAGCCTACGCAGATGGTGCTCCCGGTTCCTTACCGAATCAGACACCAAAACGACATCCGGCTTCGGCCAGATGAAACGGTAACAAGCAGGAGTTTTACCCGTGGCAATTAAACTCGAAGACAAGAAGGCCATCGTCGCTGAAGTCAACGAGGCTGCCAAAGTCGCTCTGTCCGCTGTCGTGGCTGATGCCCGTGGTGTGACTGTAGGCGCAATGACCGGACTCCGTAAAGAGGCTCGTGAAGCTGGCGTATACGTACGTGTCGTACGTAACACCCTGCTCAAGCGCGCTGTTGCCGACACTGAATTCAGTGTCCTCAACGACGCCTTCACTGGCCCGACCCTGATCGCTTTCTCCAACGAACACCCGGGCGCCGCTGCTCGTCTGTTCAAGGAGTTCGCCAAGGGTCAGGACAAGTTCGAGATCAAGGCAGCTGCGTTTGACGGCAAGTTCATTGCAGCGAACCAGATCGACGTGTTGGCTACCCTGCCGACCCGCGACGAAGCCATCGCGAAGCTGATGAGCGTGATTCAAGGCGCTACCAGCAAGCTGGCCCGTACCCTGGCAGCCATTCGCGACCAGAAAGAAGCCACCGCTGCCTAAGGCACCGGAAACTCTTTCAAATCATACGTTTAATTTGATAGCTGCGTAGGCTGTCACCCCAATACAGGATTTAAGTCATGTCTCTGACTAACGAGCAAATCATCGAAGCAATCGGCCAGAAAACCGTTCTGGAAGTTGTTGAGCTGATCAAAGCAATGGAAGAAACCTTCGGTGTTACCGCTGCTGTTGCCGCTGCCGGCCCAGCTGCTGCCGCTGCCGTTGTTGAAGAGCAAACCGAGTTCAACGTTGTTCTGGTTGAAGCCGGCGACAAGAAAGTAAACGTGATCAAGGCCGTTCGCGAGCTGACTGGTCTGGGCCTGAAAGAAGCCAAAGAGAAAGTCGATGGCGCTCCTCAGGTTGTAGCTGAAGGCGTTTCGAAAGAAGCCGCTGAAGACGCTAAGAAGAAGCTGGAAGAAGCAGGCGCTAAAGTCGAGCTGAAGTAATTTCGACTTTGCGATGCCAGCCCGAGCGTCAAGCGAAGGGCTGATGGCTGGTGGCTTATGCCACCGGCCTTTTTCCGTTATTGGTGGCCGATCAGGTCGGCCCCGATAACGAGCTGCAAGACACCCAAGAGGGTGGCGCAAACCAAAGGGTTTGCACGATTTTCTGGCTGCTCCCGCCGGGAGATGCCAAACAAGCAGGTGACCAAGCTGGGGAATGCTGATGGCTTACTCATACACTGAGAAAAAACGTATCCGCAAGGACTTTAGCAAGTTGCCGGACGTCATGGATGTGCCGTACCTCCTGGCCATCCAGCTGGATTCGTATCGCGAATTCCTGCAGGCGGGAGCATCCAAGGATCAGTTCCGCGACGTCGGTCTGCATGCGGCCTTCAAATCGGTATTCCCGATCATCAGCTACTCCGGCAATGCTGCCCTGGAGTACGTCGGCTATCGCCTGGGCGAGCCGGCTTTCGATGTGAAGGAATGTGTCCTGCGCGGTGTGACCTTCGCGGTCCCGCTGCGGGTGAAGGTGCGCCTGATCATCTTCGACAAGGAATCGTCGAATAAAGCGATCAAGGACATCAAAGAGCAAGAAGTCTACATGGGTGAAATTCCCCTGATGACTGAAAACGGTACCTTCGTTATCAACGGTACCGAGCGTGTGATCGTCTCCCAGCTGCACCGTTCGCCTGGTGTGTTCTTCGACCACGACCGTGGCAAGACGCACAGCTCCGGTAAGCTGCTGTACTCCGCGCGCATCATCCCTTACCGCGGTTCGTGGCTGGACTTCGAGTTCGACCCGAAAGACTGCGTGTTCGTACGTATCGACCGTCGCCGCAAACTGCCGGCCTCGGTACTGCTGCGTGCCCTGGGTTACAGCACCGAAGAGGTTCTGAACATCTTCTACACCACCAACGTGTTCCACCTTTCCGGCGAGAAGCTCAGCCTGGAACTGGTGCCTCAGCGTCTGCGTGGTGAAGTTGCGGTCATGGATATCCATGACGACAGCGGCAAGGTCATCGTCGAGCAAGGCCGCCGTATTACCGCGCGCCACATCAACCAGCTGGAAAAGGCTGGCGTGAAAGAGCTCGACGTTCCGCTGGAGTACGTACTGGGTCGCACCACCGCCAAGGCGATCGTGCATCCGGCTACCGGCGAGATCATTGCCGAGTGCAACACCGAGCTGACCACCGACCTGCTGGTGAAGATCGCCAAGGCCCAGGTCGTTCGCGTCGAGACGCTGTACACCAACGACATCGACTGCGGTCCGTTCATTTCCGATACGCTGAAGATCGACACCACCAGCAACCAACTGGAAGCGCTGGTCGAGATCTACCGCATGATGCGTCCAGGCGAGCCGCCAACCAAGGACGCCGCCGAGACCCTGTTCAACAACCTGTTCTTCAGCGCCGAGCGTTACGATCTGTCCGCTGTTGGCCGCATGAAGTTCAACCGTCGTATCGGTCGCACCGAGATCGAAGGTTCGGGCGTGCTGAGCAAGGAAGACATCGTCGAGGTCCTCAAGACCCTGGTCGATATCCGTAACGGCAAAGGCATCGTCGACGACATCGACCACCTGGGTAACCGTCGCGTCCGTTGCGTCGGCGAGATGGCCGAGAACCAGTTCCGCGTTGGCCTGGTGCGTGTTGAACGCGCGGTCAAAGAGCGTCTGTCAATGGCTGAAAGCGAAGGCCTGATGCCGCAGGACCTGATCAACGCCAAGCCGGTTGCGGCGGCGGTGAAAGAGTTCTTCGGTTCCAGCCAGCTTTCGCAGTTCATGGACCAGAACAACCCGCTTTCCGAGATCACCCACAAGCGCCGCGTCTCCGCACTCGGCCCGGGCGGTCTGACCCGTGAGCGTGCTGGCTTCGAAGTCCGTGACGTACACCCGACCCACTACGGCCGCGTGTGCCCGATCGAGACTCCTGAAGGTCCGAACATCGGTCTGATCAACTCCCTGGCGGCCTATGCCCGCACCAACCAGTACGGCTTCCTGGAAAGCCCGTACCGTGTGGTGAAGGAAGGCGTGGTCAGCGACGACATCGTGTTCCTGTCCGCCATCGAAGAGGCCGATCACGTGATCGCCCAGGCTTCGGCCGCGATGAACGACAAGAAGCAGCTGATCGATGAGCTGGTAGCTGTTCGTCACCTGAACGAATTCACCGTCAAGGCGCCGGAAGACGTCACCCTGATGGACGTTTCGCCGAAGCAGGTAGTTTCGGTTGCCGCGTCGCTGATTCCGTTCCTCGAGCACGACGACGCCAACCGTGCGTTGATGGGTTCCAACATGCAGCGTCAGGCTGTACCGACCCTGCGCGCCGACAAGCCGCTGGTAGGTACCGGCATGGAGCGCAACGTTGCCCGTGACTCCGGTGTCTGCGTGGTTGCTCGCCGCGGTGGTGTGATCGACTCGGTCGACGCCAGCCGTATCGTCGTGCGCGTTGCCGACGACGAAGTCGAGACTGGTGAAGCAGGTGTGGATATCTACAACCTGACCAAATACACCCGCTCCAACCAGAACACTTGCATCAACCAGCGTCCGCTGGTCAGCAAGGGTGACAAGGTTGCGCGTGGCGACATCATGGCCGACGGCCCGTCCACCGACATGGGTGAACTGGCACTGGGTCAGAACATGCGCATCGCGTTCATGGCGTGGAACGGCTTCAACTTCGAAGACTCCATCTGCCTGTCCGAGCGTGTGGTTCAGGAAGACCGCTTCACCACGATCCACATCCAGGAACTGACCTGTGTGGCCCGTGACACCAAGCTTGGCCCAGAGGAAATCACCGCGGACATCCCGAACGTCGGTGAAGCTGCGCTGAACAAGCTGGACGAAGCCGGTATCGTCTACGTGGGTGCCGAAGTCGGCGCTGGCGACATCCTGGTCGGCAAGGTCACTCCGAAAGGCGAGACCCAGCTGACTCCGGAAGAAAAACTGCTGCGTGCGATCTTCGGTGAGAAGGCCAGCGACGTCAAAGACACCTCCCTGCGTGTGCCGACCGGCACCAAGGGTACCGTCATCGACGTACAGGTCTTCACCCGTGATGGCGTCGAGCGCGACAGCCGCGCCCTGGCCATCGAGAAGATGCAGCTGGACGAGATCCGCAAGGACCTCAACGAAGAGTTCCGCATCGTCGAAGGCGCGACCTTCGAGCGTCTGCGTTCGGCTCTGAACGGCCAGGTGGTTGACGGTGGCGCGGGCCTGAAGAAAGGCACCGTGATCAGCGACGACGTGCTGAACGGTCTGGAGCACGGCCAGTGGTTCAAACTGCGCATGGCCGAAGATGCACTGAACGAGCAGCTGGAAAAGGCTCAGCAGTACATCGTCGATCGCCGTCGCCTGCTGGACGACAAGTTCGAAGACAAGAAGCGCAAGCTGCAGCAGGGCGATGACCTGGCTCCGGGCGTACTGAAGATCGTCAAGGTCTACCTGGCAATCCGCCGTCGCATCCAGCCGGGTGACAAGATGGCCGGTCGTCACGGTAACAAGGGTGTCGTCTCGGTAATCATGCCGGTCGAAGACATGCCGCACGACGCCAACGGTACTCCGGTCGACGTCGTACTGAACCCGCTGGGCGTACCTTCGCGTATGAACGTCGGTCAGATCCTTGAAACCCACCTGGGCCTCGCGGCCAAGGGCCTGGGCGAGAAGATCGACCGCATGATCGAAGAGCAGCGCAAAGCCGCTGAACTGCGCACCTTCCTCACCGAGATCTACAACGAGATCGGTGGTCGTCAGGAGAACCTGGAAGAGTTCACCGACGAAGAGATCATCGCCCTGGCGAACAACCTGAAGAAGGGCGTGCCGATGGCCACTCCAGTCTTCGACGGTGCCAAGGAGCGTGAGATCAAGGCCATGCTGAAACTGGCAGATCTGCCAGAGAGCGGCCAGATGGTGCTGTTCGATGGCCGTACCGGCAACAAGTTCGAGCGTCCGGTGACCGTTGGTTACATGTACATGCTCAAGCTGAACCACTTGGTGGACGACAAGATGCACGCGCGTTCCACTGGTTCCTACAGCCTGGTTACCCAGCAGCCGCTGGGTGGTAAGGCGCAGTTCGGTGGTCAGCGTTTCGGGGAGATGGAAGTGTGGGCGCTGGAAGCATACGGCGCGGCATACACCCTGCAAGAAATGCTCACAGTGAAGTCGGACGACGTGAACGGCCGTACCAAGATGTACAAGAACATCGTGGATGGCGATCACCGTATGGAGCCGGGCATGCCCGAGTCCTTCAACGTGTTGATCAAAGAGATCCGTTCCCTCGGTATCGATATCGATCTGGAAACCGAATAACACGTGACGCGAGGGGAGTGGGCAGGTAATGCCCGCTCCCTGCTCCGCCAGGAGGAAAGGCCTTGAAAGACCTACTGAATTTGCTGAAAAACCAGGGTCAAGTCGAAGAGTTCGACGCCATCCGCATCGGTCTGGCGTCGCCTGAAATGATCCGTTCGTGGTCGTTCGGTGAAGTCAAGAAGCCGGAAACCATCAACTACCGTACGTTCAAGCCTGAGCGTGACGGCCTGTTCTGCGCCAAGATCTTTGGCCCAGTCAAGGACTACGAGTGCCTGTGCGGCAAGTACAAGCGCCTCAAGCACCGCGGCGTGATCTGCGAGAAGTGCGGCGTTGAAGTTGCCCTGGCCAAGGTTCGTCGTGAGCGCATGGCGCACATCGAACTGGCCTCGCCGGTTGCCCACATCTGGTTCCTGAAGTCGCTGCCGTCCCGTATCGGCCTGCTGATGGACATGACCCTGCGTGACATCGAGCGCGTGCTCTACTTCGAGAGCTACGTGGTGATCGATCCGGGCATGACCACCCTCGAGAAGGGCCAGCTGCTGAACGACGAGCAGTACTTCGAAGCGCTGGAAGAGTTCGGTGACGACTTCGACGCCCGCATGGGTGCCGAGGCTGTCCGCGAGCTGCTGCACGCTATCGACCTGGAGCACGAGATCGGCCGCCTGCGCGAAGAAATTCCGCAGACCAACTCGGAAACCAAGATCAAGAAGCTGTCCAAGCGCCTGAAGCTGATGGAAGCTTTCCAGGGCTCGGGCAACCTGCCTGAGTGGATGGTCCTGACCGTCCTGCCAGTACTGCCGCCGGACCTGCGTCCGCTGGTACCGCTGGATGGCGGCCGCTTCGCGACCTCCGACCTGAACGACCTGTATCGTCGGGTGATCAACCGTAACAACCGTCTGAAGCGCCTGCTCGATCTGTCGGCGCCGGACATCATCGTGCGCAACGAAAAGCGCATGCTGCAGGAAGCGGTCGACGCCCTGCTCGACAACGGCCGTCGCGGTCGCGCCATCACTGGCTCGAACAAGCGTCCGCTGAAGTCCCTGGCCGACATGATCAAAGGTAAGCAGGGTCGCTTCCGTCAGAACTTGCTCGGTAAGCGCGTGGACTACTCCGGTCGTTCGGTAATTACCGTAGGCCCGACCCTGCGTCTGCACCAGTGCGGTCTGCCGAAGAAGATGGCCCTCGAGCTGTTCAAGCCGTTCATTTTCGGCAAGCTGGAAATGCGTGGTCTGGCGACCACCATCAAGGCTGCCAAGAAGATGGTCGAGCGCGAGCTGCCGGAGGTGTGGGACGTGCTCGCCGAGGTGATCCGCGAACACCCCGTACTGCTCAACCGTGCGCCTACCCTGCACCGTCTGGGTATCCAGGCGTTCGAGCCTGTGTTGATCGAAGGTAAGGCGATCCAGCTGCACCCGCTGGTCTGCGCCGCGTACAACGCCGACTTCGACGGTGACCAGATGGCCGTTCACGTGCCGCTGACCCTGGAAGCCCAGCTCGAAGCGCGTGCGCTCATGATGTCGACCAACAACATCCTGTCGCCAGCCAACGGTGAGCCAATCATCGTTCCGTCGCAGGACGTGGTACTGGGTCTGTACTACATGACCCGTGAAGCCATCAACGCCAAGGGCGAAGGTCGCGTATTCGCCGACCTGCAGGAAGTCGACCGCGTATTCCGCGCCGGCGAAGCCGCCCTGCACGCGAAAATCAAGGTTCGTATCAACGAAACCGTGAAAGACCGTGATGGCAGCATCACCAAGAACACCCGTATCGTCGACACCACCGTCGGCCGTGCGCTGCTGTTCCAGGTAGTACCGGCCGGCCTGCCGTTCGACGTCGTCAACCAGTCGATGAAGAAGAAGGCGATCTCCAAGCTGATCAACCAGTGCTACCGCGTGGTGGGTCTGAAAGAGACCGTGATCTTCGCTGACCAGCTGATGTACACCGGTTTTGCCTACTCGACCATTTCCGGCGTTTCGATCGGCGTTAACGACTTCGTTATCCCGGACGAGAAAGCCCGCATCATCGGTACCGCTACCGACGAAGTGAAGGAAATCGAGAGCCAGTACGCCTCCGGCCTGGTCACCCAGGGCGAGAAGTACAACAAGGTCATCGACTTGTGGTCCAAGGCGAACGACGAAGTGTCCAAGGCGATGATGGCCAACCTCTCGAAAGAGAAGGTAGTCGATCGCGAGGGCAAGGAAGTCGAGCAAGAGTCCTTCAACTCGATGTACATGATGGCCGACTCCGGTGCGCGTGGTTCCGCCGCCCAGATCCGTCAGCTGGCCGGTATGCGTGGCCTGATGGCCAAGCCGGACGGCTCGATCATCGAGACGCCGATCACCGCGAACTTCCGTGAAGGTCTGAGCGTACTGCAGTACTTCATCTCGACTCACGGTGCTCGTAAAGGTCTGGCGGATACCGCGTTGAAGACCGCGAACTCCGGTTACCTGACTCGCCGTCTGGTGGACGTTGCCCAGGATCTGGTCGTGACCGAGATCGACTGCGGCACCGACCAGGGTCTGCTGATGACCCCGCACATCGAAGGCGGCGACGTTGTCGAGCCGCTGGGTGAGCGCGTACTGGGTCGTGTCATCGCCCGTGACGTATTCAAGCCAGGCACCGAGGACGTCATCGTTCCGGCCGGTACCCTGGTAGACGAGCAGTGGGTCGAGTTCATCGAGCTGAACAGCATCGACGAAGTCGTCGTGCGCTCGCCGATCAACTGTGAAACCCGCTACGGCATCTGCGCCAAGTGCTACGGTCGTGACCTGGCGCGCGGCCACCAGGTGAACATCGGTGAAGCTGTCGGCGTTATCGCCGCGCAGTCGATCGGTGAGCCGGGTACCCAGCTGACCATGCGTACGTTCCACATCGGTGGTGCTGCAAGCCGTACTTCGGCTGCCGACAGCGTCCAGGTGAAGAACGGCGGTATGGTGCGCCTGCACAACCTGAAACAGGTTGAGCGTGCCGACGGTAACCTGGTTGCCGTATCGCGTTCCGGCGAGCTGGCGATTGCCGACGAGTTCGGTCGTGAGCGTGAGCGTTACAAGCTGCCTTACGGTGCCGTGATTTCGGTCAAGGAAGGTGACAAGGTCGAAGCTGGCGCCATCGTCGCCAAGTGGGACCCGCACACCCACCCGATCGTTACCGAGCTGAAAGGTACCGTGACCTTCGTGGGCATGGAAGAAAACATCACCATCAAGCGTCAGACCGATGAACTGACCGGCTTGACCAACATTGAAGTCCTGGACGTCAAGGATCGCCCTGCCGCAGGCAAGGAAATCCGTCCGGCGATCAAGATGGTCGACGCCAACGGCAAGGACCTGTACCTGCCAGGTACCGACGTACCTGCCCAGTACTTCCTGCCGGCCAACGCCCTCGTCGGCGTGGCTGACGGTGCCCAGATCGGCGTCGGTGACGTTATCGCGCGTATCCCGCAAGAAACGTCGAAGACCCGTGACATCACCGGTGGTCTGCCACGCGTTGCCGACTTGTTTGAAGCGCGCCGTCCGAAAGAAGCCTCGATCCTGGCTGAAGTCAGCGGCACCATCGCGTTCGGTAAAGAGACCAAGGGCAAGCGTCGCCTGGTCATCACTCCGACCGACGGTAGCGATCCGTATGAAGAGCTGATTCCGAAGTGGCGCCACCTGAACGTCTTCGAAGGCGAACAGGTCAACCGCGGCGAAGTTATCTCCGACGGCCCGAGCGATCCGCACGACATCCTGCGTCTGCTGGGTGTGAGCGCGCTGGCGAAGTACATCGTCAACGAGATCCAGGACGTTTACCGTCTGCAAGGCGTGAAGATCAACGACAAGCACATCGAGACCATCCTGCGTCAGATGCTGCGCAAGGTCGAGATCTCCGAGTCGGGCGATTCCAGCTTCATCAAGGGCGACCAGATGGAACTGACTCAGGTCCTGGTAGAGAACGAGCGTCTCGCCGGCGAAGACAAGTTCATCTCCAAGTTCACCCGTGTGTTGCTGGGTATCACCAAGGCCTCGCTGTCCACCGAATCGTTCATCTCGGCGGCTTCCTTCCAGGAAACCACCCGTGTACTGACCGAGGCGGCGGTAACCGGCAAGCGTGACTACCTGCGCGGCCTGAAAGAGAACGTGGTCGTGGGTCGTCTGATCCCGGCCGGTACTGGTCTGGCCTATCACAGCGAGCGTAAGCGTCGCCGTGATGCCGACAAACCGCTGCGTGTGAGCGCCAGTGAGGTGGAAGCCGCACTGACCGAAGCGCTGAATTCCAGCGGTAACTAAGTACAGGGCAGGGCCCCGGCAAGCCTCGAGCGGGCATCGGCGACATGATTTGTTGCCGATGACCGGGCGAGGAGGGCCGGGGCCTCGTCTTGACTGGGTGCAAGATCCTCTTTAGACTTTTGTACCCTTAAATTTGGTGAGGCTCCGTCTCGCCAATTTTTGGCTTTCTTGCAAGACAATAGAGTCGCAAGACAATCAGTGGAGCTAGTAGATGGCAACTATCAACCAGCTGGTACGTCAGCCGCGTAAGCGTTCGGTCGAGAAGTCCGACGTTCCTGCGCTGCAGAACTGCCCGCAACGTCGTGGCGTGTGCACCCGTGTGTACACCACCACGCCGAAAAAACCTAACTCGGCACTGCGTAAAGTATGCCGTGTGCGTCTGACCAACGGTTTCGAGGTTTCCTCGTACATCGGTGGTGAAGGCCACAACCTGCAAGAGCACAGCGTCGTCCTGATCCGTGGCGGCCGTGTAAAAGACTTGCCAGGTGTTCGTTACCACACCGTTCGCGGCTCTCTGGATACTTCGGGCGTCAAAGGCCGTAACCAGGGTCGTTCGAAGTACGGTACCAAGCGTCCGAAGTAATCGGTCGTTTGCACATATCCATTTTTTTGAGTCGATAAGAGTAAGGTCGGGCAGGGGTCGAAGACCCACGTCCCGGGCTAACCTGAAGACCGTTTGAGGGCTTATCATGCCAAGACGTCGTGTAGCAGCAAAACGTGAGATCCTGGACGATCCGAAGTACGGATCCCAGATCCTCGCCAAGTTCATGAACCACGTGATGGAAAGCGGCAAGAAGGCTGTGGCCGAGCGCATCGTTTACGGTGCCCTGGATGCAGTCAAAGCACGCAAGAACAGCGACCCCCTGGAAATCTTCGAGAAAGCTCTCGACGCCATCGCTCCGCTGGTCGAAGTAAAGTCCCGCCGTGTCGGCGGTGCCACTTACCAGGTCCCGGTTGAAGTTCGTCCGTCCCGTCGTAACGCTCTGGCAATGCGCTGGCTCGTAGACTACGCCCGCAAGCGCGGCGAGAAGTCGATGGCCCTGCGCCTGGCCGGTGAGCTGCTGGATGCTGCCGAAGGCAAGGGTGCTGCAGTCAAGAAGCGTGAAGACGTGCACCGTATGGCCGAAGCCAACAAAGCGTTCTCGCACTACCGCTTCTAATTCAAGCATCAATTATTTTGCGAGGGCTTTATGGCTCGTACTACAGCAATTAACCGCTACCGTAACATCGGTATCTGCGCGCACGTTGACGCGGGCAAGACTACCACTACCGAGCGGATCCTGTTCTACACAGGTCTGAGCCACAAGATGGGCGAGGTGCATGACGGCGCCGCGACCACCGACTGGATGGTGCAGGAGCAGGAGCGCGGTATCACCATTACCTCCGCTGCCGTTACCACCTTCTGGAAAGGTTCTGTCGGTCAGTACGACAACTACCGCGTAAACGTCATCGATACCCCCGGCCACGTTGACTTCACCATTGAAGTTGAGCGTTCGCTGCGCGTACTCGACGGCGCGGTCGTTGTGTTCTGCGGTACCTCCGGCGTTGAGCCGCAGTCCGAAACCGTATGGCGTCAAGCCAACAAGTACGGTGTTCCACGTGTTGTCTACGTGAACAAGATGGACCGTGCCGGTGCCAACTTCCTGCGCGTCGTAGGTCAGATCAAGAACCGTCTGGGCCACACCCCGGTTCCGGTTCAGCTGGCCATCGGTTCGGAAGATAACTTCCAGGGTCAGGTCGATCTGATCAAGATGAAGGCTATCTACTGGAACGACGACGACAAAGGCACCACTTATCGCGAGGAAGAAATTCCTGCCGATATGCTGGAGCTGGCTCAAGAGTGGCGCTCCAACATGGTTGAAGCGGCTGCAGAGTCCAGCGAAGAGCTGATGAACAAGTACCTGGAAGGCGAAGAGCTGACCGTCGAAGAGATCAAAGCCGGTCTGCGCGCGCGCACCCTGGCCAGCGAGATCGTTCCGGCTGTCTGCGGTTCGTCGTTCAAGAACAAGGGCGTTCCCCTGGTTCTCGACGCTGTCATCGACTACCTGCCTGCTCCGACCGAGATCCCTGCAATCCAGGGCATCAACCCGGACGACAAAGAGCTGGACAAAGAAGATCCGGCTGTTCGTAAGGACGAGCGTCACGCAGACGACGACGAGCCGTTCTCGGCTCTGGCGTTCAAGATCGCGACTGACCCGTTCGTGGGTACTCTGACCTTCGTTCGCGTCTACTCGGGCGTTCTGGCCTCCGGTGACTCGGTCATCAACTCGGTCAAGGGCAAGAAAGAGCGCGTTGGTCGTATGGTGCAGATGCACGCCAACCAGCGTGAAGAGATCAAGGAAGTACGCGCTGGCGACATCGCGGCCCTGATCGGCATGAAAGATGTGACCACCGGCGAAACCCTGTGCAACATCGAGAAGCCAATCATCCTTGAGCGTATGGACTTCCCTGAGCCGGTGATTTCGCTCTCCGTCGAGCCGAAAACCAAGGCTGACCAAGAGAAGATGGGTATCGCTCTGGGCAAGCTGGCCCAGGAAGACCCGTCGTTCCGCGTCAAGACCGACGAAGAAACCGGCCAGACCATCATCTCCGGTATGGGTGAGCTGCACCTGGACATCCTCGTTGACCGCATGAAGCGCGAATTCAACGTCGAAGCCAACATCGGTAAGCCTCAGGTTTCGTACCGTGAGAAGATCACCAAATCCGGCGTTGAGATCGAAGGCAAATTCGTTCGTCAGTCGGGTGGTCGTGGTCAGTTCGGTCACTGCTGGATCCGTTTCTCGGAGCCAGATCAGGACGACAAGGGCAACATCACCGAAGGTCTGGTGTTCTCCAACGAAGTCGTTGGCGGTGTGATTCCTAAGGAATTCATCGCTCCGATCCAGAAGGGTATCGAAGAGCAGATGAAAAACGGCGTTGTTGCCGGTTATCCTCTGATCGGCCTGAAGGCCACGGTATTCGACGGTTCGTACCACGACGTCGACTCCAACGAAATGGCGTTCAAAATCGCTGCTTCGATGGCAACCAAGCAACTGGCCCAGAAGGGCGGTGGCGTGGTTCTCGAGCCGATCATGAAGGTCGAAGTTGTAACCCCGGAAGACTACCTGGGTGACGTGATGGGTGACCTGAACCGTCGTCGTGGTCTGGTCCAGGGTATGGATGAGTCGGTCTCTGGCCGCGTCGTCCGCGCTGAGGTTCCGCTGGGAGAGATGTTCGGTTACGCAACCGACGTTCGTTCCATGTCTCAGGGTCGCGCAAGCTACTCCATGGAATTCTCGAAGTACGCTGAAGCTCCGTCGAACATCGTCGAAGCTCTCATTAAAAAACAAGGCTGATTCAGCCCCTTTAGGCTAGGAGTTCACTGTCGTGGCTAAAGAAAAATTTGATCGTTCCCTTCCGCACGTCAACGTTGGCACCATCGGTCACGTTGACCACGGTAAAACCACTCTGACCGCAGCTCTGACCCGCGTCTGCTCCGAAGTTTTCGGTTCGGCCGTCGTTGAGTTCGACAAGATCGACTCGGCTCCGGAAGAAAAAGCTCGCGGTATCACCATCAACACCGCGCACGTCGAGTACAACTCGAACATTCGTCACTACGCTCACGTTGACTGCCCAGGTCACGCTGACTACGTGAAGAACATGATCACTGGTGCTGCCCAGATGGACGGCGCGATCCTGGTTTGCTCGGCCGCCGATGGTCCGATGCCACAAACCCGTGAGCACATCCTGCTGTCCCGTCAGGTTGGCGTTCCGTACATCGTGGTCTTCCTGAACAAGGCTGACCTGGTAGACGACGCTGAGCTGCTGGAACTGGTCGAGATGGAAGTTCGCGACCTGCTGTCCACCTACGACTTCCCAGGCGACGACACCCCGATCATCATCGGTTCGGCTCGTATGGCGCTGGAAGGCAAAGACGACAACGAAATGGGCACTACCGCTGTCAAGAAGCTGGTAGAAACTCTGGATGCCTACATCCCTGAGCCAGTTCGTGCCATCGATCAGCCGTTCCTGATGCCAATCGAAGACGTATTCTCGATCTCGGGTCGTGGTACCGTTGTTACCGGTCGTATCGAGCGTGGTATCGTCCGCGTTCAGGACGCCCTGGAAATCGTTGGTCTGCGTGACACCACCACCACCACCTGCACCGGTGTTGAGATGTTCCGCAAGCTGCTGGACGAAGGTCGTGCTGGCGAGAACTGCGGCGTTCTGCTGCGTGGTACCAAGCGTGACGACGTTGAGCGTGGCCAGGTTCTGGTCAAGCCAGGTTCGGTCAAGCCGCACACCAAGTTCACCGCAGAAGTCTACGTCCTGTCGAAGGAAGAAGGCGGTCGTCACACTCCGTTCTTCAAAGGCTACCGTCCTCAGTTCTACTTCCGTACCACTGACGTGACCGGTAACTGCGAACTGCCGGAAGGCGTTGAAATGGTAATGCCAGGTGACAACATCCAGATGACTGTCACCCTGATCAAGACCATCGCAATGGAAGACGGTCTGCGTTTCGCCATCCGTGAAGGCGGTCGTACCGTCGGCGCCGGCGTCGTAGCCAAAATCATCGAGTAATCACTCGACCGATTGAAAAAGCCCCCGCTCAGCGGGGGCTTTTTTTATTGGGTTGACACTAAATTGGGGCGTCTATAGAATCACGCCTCCTTTTAGCGGGCGTAGTGCGTCCGTTGGGAACAGCCTGGAGTCTGAAATCCAATGCAAAATCAGCAAATCCGTATCAGGTTGAAGGCTTTCGACCATCGCCTGATCGACCAATCCACCCAGGAAATCGTGGAAACCGCGAAACGTACTGGTGCACAGGTGCGTGGTCCAATTCCACTGCCTACCCGCAAAGAGCGTTTCACCGTTCTGGTCTCCCCGCACGTCAACAAAGACGCGCGTGACCAGTACGAGATTCGCACTCATAAGCGTGTTCTGGACATCGTCCAGCCAACGGATAAAACCGTTGACGCGCTGATGAAGCTCGATCTGGCGGCCGGCGTGGAAGTACAGATCAGCCTCGGCTAAGACTTCGGTCTGGTCGTGTAACGCTCTGAAATGGGCGGCCATAGCGGGTGAAAGCCCCGTACACTCATGAGGTTTACAACATGACTATTGGTGTAGTCGGTCGGAAAGCGGGCATGACCCGTATTTTCACCGAAGAAGGTGTCTCCATTCCGGTCACGGTCATTGAGATCGAGCCGAATCGCGTCACCCAGTTCAAAACCGAAGAAACTGATGGCTACCGTGCAGTGCAAGTCACTGTCGGCGAGCGTCGTGCTTCGCGTGTGACCGCCGCTCAGGCAGGCCACTTTGCCAAGGCCAACGTTGCCGCTGGTCGCGGTGTCTGGGAGTTCCGTCTTGAAGAAGGCGATTTCCAGGCTGGCGATCTGATCAAAGCTGAACTCTTCACTGCAGGCCAGCTGGTAGACGTAACCGGTCAGTCCAAAGGTAAAGGCTTCGCCGGTACCATCAAGCGCTGGAACTTCCGTGGTCAAGATAACACCCACGGTAACTCCGTATCGCACCGTGTCCCTGGCTCCATCGGCCAGTGCCAGACTCCTGGTCGTGTATTCAAGGGCAAGAAAATGTCCGGTCACATGGGCGCTGAGCGCGTGACTGTGCAGTCCCTGGAAGTAGTACGCGTAGACGCTGAACGCAACCTGCTGCTGATCAAGGGTGCCGTTCCAGGCGCTACTGGCGGCGACGTGGTTGTGCGTCCAGCTGTCAAGGCTCGCGGGTAAGGGGAAACTGACATGCAACTTAATGTAAATGACGCTCAGGCGATCGAAGTTTCCGAACTGACTTTCGGTGGCGAATTCAACGAGACGCTGGTACACCAAGCAGTCGTGGCCTACATGGCCGGCGGCCGTCAGGGCACCAAGCAGCAGAAGACCCGTTCTGACGTGGCCGGTGGCGGTAAGCGCCCATGGCGTCAGAAAGGTACTGGCCGTGCTCGTGCCGGTACTACCCGTGGTCCGATCTGGCGTGGCGGTGGTGTAACCTTCGCAGCTCGTCCTCAAGATCACTCGCAGAAGCTCAACAAGAAGATGTACCGCGCAGCCCTGCGCTCCATCCTCGCCGAGCTGGTGCGTAGCGACCGTCTGGTCGTGGTTCAGGACTTCGCTGTTGAAGCACCGAAAACCAAAGATCTGCTGAACAAGCTGAACGGCATGGGTCTGAGCGACGTACTGATCGTTTCGGACGCTGTTGATCAGAACCTGTACCTGGCTGCTCGTAACCTGCCGCACGTCGATGTACGTGACGTTCAAGGTTCCGACCCGGTCAGTCTGATCGCATACGAGAAAGTGTTGATCACTGTCTCGGCCGTGAAGAAATTCGAGGAGCTGCTGGGATGAACCAGGAACGCGTATTCAAAGTCCTCCTTGGCCCGCACGTTTCCGAGAAGGCTACCGTTCTGGCTGAGAAAAAAGGCCAGTTCGTATTCAAGGTTGCTACCGATGCAACCAAGCTGGAAATCAAGAAAGCTGTCGAAGGCCTGTTCAACGTAAAAGTTGAAAACGTGTCGACTGTTAACGTTCTGGGTAAAACCAAGCGTACCGCACGTGGTCTGGGCAAGCGTAATGACTGGAAGAAGGCGATCGTCTCCCTTCAGCCAGGCCAAGATCTCGATTTCAGCAGCAGTGCTGAGTAAGGAAGGGGTGCATCATGGCAATCGTTAAATGCAAACCGACTTCCCCTGGCCGCCGTTTCGTGGTCAAGGTGGTCAACAAGGAGCTGCACAAAGGCGCTCCTCACGCACCGCTGATCGAGAAGAAATCGAAGTCTGGTGGTCGTAACAACAATGGCCGCATCACCACGCGTCACGTGGGTGGTGGTCATAAGCAGCACTACCGTCTGGTCGACTTCCGTCGCAACGACAAAGATGGCATCCCAGCCACTGTCGAGCGTATCGAATACGATCCAAACCGTACTGCTCACATCGCCCTGCTGTGCTACGCAGACGGCGAGCGTCGCTACATCATCGCCCCTAAAGGCGTGAGTGCTGGCGACCAGCTGATCGCAGGTGCCCTGGCCCCAATCAAGGCCGGTAACTCCCTGCAACTGCGCAACATTCCAGTAGGTAGCACCATTCACGGCATCGAACTGAAGCCGGGTAAAGGTGCTCAGATCGCTCGTTCCGCTGGTGCTTCGGCTCAGCTGATCGCTCGCGAAGGTGTCTACGTGACCCTGCGTCTGCGCTCTGGTGAAATGCGTAAAGTCCTGGCTGAGTGCCGTGCGACCCTGGGCGAAGTCTCGAACTCCGAGCACAGCCTGCGTTCGCTGGGTAAAGCTGGTGCCAAACGCTGGCGCGGCGTTCGCCCAACCGTTCGTGGTGTTGCCATGAACCCGGTTGACCACCCACATGGTGGTGGTGAAGGTCGTACCTCCGGTGGTCGTCATCCGGTATCGCCATGGGGCTTCCCAACCAAGGGTGCCAAAACCCGTGGTAATAAGCGTACCGACAACATGATCGTCCGTCGTCGCAAGTAACTAGAGGGATACGACAGTGCCACGTTCTCTGAAAAAAGGTCCTTTTATCGATCTTCACCTGCTGAAGAAGATCGAAGTGGCGGTGGAGAAGAACGATCGCAAGCCAGTTAAAACCTGGTCGCGCCGTTCGATGATCCTGCCACAAATGGTCGGTCTGACCATCGCGGTACACAACGGTCGCCAACACGTCCCAGTTCTCGTGAACGAAGACATGGTCGGCCACAAACTGGGCGAGTTCGCCGGTACCCGCACCTACCGCGGGCACGTGGCTGACAAGAAAGCCAAGCGTTAAGGGGTAAGGAAATGGAAGTAGCCGCTAAGTTGTCGGGCGCTCGCATCTCCGCCCAGAAAGCCCGCTTGGTCGCCGACCAGATCCGCGGGAAGAAGGTGGGCGAAGCGCTCAACCTGTTGGCCTTCAGCAGCAAAAAAGCCGCTGAAATCATGAAGAAAGTCCTCGAGTCGGCCGTTGCCAACGCCGAACACAACGAAGGCGCAGACGTTGATGACCTGAAGGTCTCCACCGTCTTCGTCAACGAAGGGCGTTCGCTGAAGCGCATCATGCCACGTGCCAAAGGCCGTGCTGATCGCATCGTCAAGCGGTCTTGCCATATCACTGTCAAGGTTGCGGACAAGTAACGGAGTCGATCAGATGGGTCAGAAAGTACATCCCACTGGCATTCGCCTGGGAATCGTCAAGGAGCACACCTCCGTCTGGTACGCAGACGGCGCGACTTACGCAGATTACCTGCTGAAGGATCTGCAAACTCGCGAGTACCTCCAAGACAAACTAAAAAGCGCGTCCGTTAGCCGTATCGATATTCATCGTCCGGCTCAAACTGCACGCATCACCATCCACACCGCTCGTCCCGGTATCGTTATCGGCAAGAAAGGTGAAGATGTTGAGAAGCTGCGTCAGGACCTGACCAAGCAGATGGGTGTGCCTGTGCACATCAACATCGAAGAGATCCGCAAGCCGGAACTCGACGCCATGCTGGTTGCTCAGAGCGTAGCCCAGCAGCTGGAACGCCGCGTAATGTTCCGTCGCGCCATGAAGCGTGCCGTGCAGAACGCCATGCGTATTGGTGCCAAGGGCATCAAGATCCAGGTGAGCGGTCGTCTCGGCGGTGCCGAGATCGCACGTACCGAGTGGTATCGCGAAGGTCGTGTGCCCCTGCACACCCTGCGTGCCGATATCGACTACAACACCTACGAAGCTCACACCACCTACGGTGTGATCGGTGTGAAGGTTTGGATCTTCAAAGGCGAAGTTATTGGTGGTCGCCAGGAAGAGCTGAAGCCGCAAGCACCAGCGCCTCGTAAAAAAGCTGCTAAGTAAGGGGTACGCCAAATGTTGCAACCAAAGCGTACAAAATTCCGCAAGCAGATGACCGGCCACAACCGTGGTCTGGCACTGCGCGGTAGCAAGGTCAGCTTCGGCGAGTTCGCTCTGAAAGCTGTCGCCCGCGGTCGTCTCACCGCTCGCCAGATCGAGTCGGCACGTCGTGCCCTGACCCGTCACGTTAAGCGTGGCGGCAAGATCTGGATCCGTGTGTTCCCGGACAAGCCGGTTACCAAGAAGCCTCTCGAAGTGCGGATGGGTAAAGGTAAGGGTTCCGTGGAATACTGGGTTGCCCAGATTCAGCCAGGCAAAGTCCTGTACGAGATCGAGGGTGTTTCTGAAGAGCTGGCGCGCGAAGCTTTCGCCCTGGCTGCTGCAAAGCTGCCACTCGCCACCTCCTTTGTTAAGCGGACGGTGATGTGATGAAAGCGAATGAACTTCGTGAAAAATCCGCACAGCAACTGAATGAGCAACTGCTCGGCTTGCTGCGCGACCAGTTCAATCTGCGCATGCAGAAAGCAACTGGCCAGTTGGGGCAGTCGCACCTGCTCTCGCAAGTTAAGCGTGACATCGCTCGCGTGAAAACTGTGCTCAACCAGCAGGCAGGTAAGTGATCATGGCTGAAGCTGAAAAAACCGTCCGTACGCTGACTGGCCGTGTCGTCAGCGACAAAATGGACAAGACCATCACCGTTCTGATCGAGCGTCGCGTAAAGCACCCGATCTACGGTAAATACGTTAAGCGTTCGACTAAGCTGCACGCGCACGACGAAGCCAACCAGTGCAAGATCGGCGACAAGGTTTCCATCCGTGAAACCCGTCCGCTGGCCAAGACCAAGTCCTGGGCACTGGTTGAAGTCCTCGAACGCGCTGTTGAAGTCTAAGGGCTAGGGGTCGGAGAAATTTTATGATTCAGACTCAATCCATGCTCGATGTGGCCGATAACAGCGGCGCTCGTCGCGTCATGTGCATCAAGGTGCTCGGCGGTTCCCACCGTCGTTACGCCGGTATCGGTGACATCATCAAAGTTACCGTCAAGGAAGCAATTCCTCGCGGTAAGGTCAAGAAAGGCCAGGTGATGACCGCTGTTGTCGTCCGTACCCGTCACGGTGTACGTCGCGCTGACGGTTCCATCATTCGTTTCGACGGCAACGCTGCTGTTCTGCTGAACACCAAGCAAGAGCCGATCGGTACTCGCATCTTCGGGCCAGTGACCCGTGAACTTCGTACCGAGAAGTTCATGAAGATCGTTTCGCTCGCCCCTGAAGTGCTCTAAGGAGATCCGACATGCAAAAGATTCGTCGTGACGACGAGATCATCGTGATCGCCGGCAAAGACAAGGGTAAGCGCGGTAAGGTGCTGAAGGTTCTGGCTGATGACCGTCTGGTCATCGGTGGCGTGAACCTGGTCAAGCGTCATACCAAGCCTAACCCGATGGCGGGCGTTCAGGGCGGTATCGTCGAAAAAGAAGCGCCACTGCACGCTTCCAACGTTGCCATCTTCAACAGCGAAACCAACAAGGCTGACCGCGTTGGCTTCAAAGTAGAAGAAGGCAAGAAAATTCGTGTCTTCAAGTCGACCCAAAAAGCGGTTGATGCTTGAACACTGCTAGGTAGAAGACCATGGCACGACTGAAAGAGATTTACCGGAACGAAATCGCTCCCAAGCTTAAGGAAGAACTTAAGCTGTCGAACGTGATGGAAGTTCCGCGCGTTACCAAAATCACCCTGAACATGGGTCTGGGCGAAGCGATCGGCGACAAGAAAGTCATCGAGCACGCTGTTGCCGACCTGGAAAAGATCACCGGTCAAAAGCCGGTCGTGACTTTCGCTCGTAAATCCATCGCGGGCTTCAAAGTCCGTGAAGGCTGGCCGATCGGCGTCAAGGTGACCCTGCGTAGCGACAAGATGTACGAATTCCTGGACCGCCTGCTGGCGATCTCCCTGCCTCGGGTTCGCGACTTCCGCGGCCTGAATGCCAAGTCCTTCGATGGTCGTGGCAACTACAGCATGGGCGTGAAAGAGCAGATCATCTTCCCGGAAATCGACTACGACAAGATCGATGCTCTGCGCGGTTTGGACATCACCCTGACCACCACTGCTCGTTCGGACGACGAAGGCCGCGCTCTGCTGCGTGCTTTCAAGTTCCCGTTCCGCAACTGATTGGAGTAGGAAAATGGCCAAGAAGAGCATGAAGAACCGCGAGCTGAAGCGTCAGCTCACGGTAGCCAAGTACGCCAAAAAGCGTGCCGAGCTGAAAGCGACCATCGTCAACCTGAACGCCTCTCCAGAAGAGCGTTTCGCTGCCGTTGTCGCCCTGCAGAAGCAACCACGTGACGCCAGCGCTTCGCGCATGCGTAACCGTTGCCGCATCACCGGTCGTCCGCACGGCGTGTACCGCAAGTTCGGCCTCGGCCGTAACAAGCTGCGCGAAGCTGCCATGCGTGGTGACGTGCCGGGTCTGGTCAAGGCCAGCTGGTAATCCCGGTTGGCGTGACCGCCGGTGGAAGGGGAGCGATCTTCCGACCGCCGGTGACCTCGCATTGAAACAAGCCCCTATATGGGGCTTGTTTCGTTTCTGCCTTGTGTCTAGAATGACCGGCTCACCTGAGCCCGGGTTTTTTGCCCTGCCTGTTCGGGTGGTTGTGATAGCCGCAAGGCTAATAATTCTTGTATCAGGAGCATCTAGCCCATGAGTATGCAGGACCCGTTAGCGGACATGCTAACTCGCATCCGTAATGCCCAGATGGCTGAAAAGTCTGTCGTAAGCATGCCTTCTTCTACCCTGAAGGTCGCGGTTGCCAAAGTACTGAAAGACGAAGGCTACATCGCTGGCTACGAAGTCAACGGCGAAGCCAAGCCTTCCCTGTCGATCGAGCTGAAGTACTTCGAAGGCCGTCCGGTCATCGAGGAACTGAAGCGTACCAGCCGTCCTGGCCTGCGCCAGTACAAGGCCGTCACTGAGCTGCCGAAAGTACGTGGCGGCCTGGGCGTGTCTATCGTCTCCACCAACAAAGGTGTGATGACTGACCGCGCTGCGCGCGCTGCCGGTGTCGGCGGCGAAGTTCTGTGCACAGTGTTCTAAGGGGAGATAGGCATGTCTCGCGTCGCTAAGAACCCCGTTAAGCTGCCAGCAGGCGTCGAAGTCAAATTCGCCGGCCAGCAGCTTTCGGTGAAGGGTGCCAAGGGCACTCTCGAACTGAACGTTCACTCGTCTGTTGAAGTTACCGAAGAGTCTGGTGAGCTGCGTTTCGTCGCTCGCAACGGTGACCAGCAAGCTCGCGCCATGGCCGGTACCACCCGCGCCCTGGTGAACAACATGGTCCAAGGCGTAAGCCAAGGCTTCGAGCGCAAGCTCCAGCTGGTCGGTGTTGGTTACAAAGCTCAGGCCAAAGGCACCGTCCTGAACCTGGCTCTGGGCTTCTCGCACCCAGTGGATTACGAACTGCCAGCCGGTATCACCGCTGAAACCCCAAGCCAGACCGACATCCTGATCAAGGGTATCGACAAGCAGCTGGTAGGTCAGGTGGCCGCTGAAGTCCGCGGTTTCCGTCCGCCAGAGCCTTACAAGGGCAAGGGTGTGCGTTACGCGGACGAAGTAGTCCGTCGTAAAGAAGCCAAGAAGAAGTAGGGCCTAGCAAATGACCGACAAAAAAGTTATTCGACTGCGTCGCGCTCGCAAAGCACGCCTGAAAATGCACGAGCTCGAAGCCGTGCGTCTGTGCGTGTTCCGCTCCTCGCAGCACATCTATGCCCAGGTCATTTCGGCCGACGGCAGCAAGGTTCTGGCAAGCGCCTCTACCTTGGACAAAGAACTGCGTGATGGCGCCACTGGCAACATCGACGCGGCCACTAAGGTTGGCAAGCTGGTAGCTGAGCGCGCGAAAGCCGCCGGTGTATCTCAAGTTGCCTTTGACCGTTCCGGCTTCAAGTACCATGGCCGCGTCAAAGCGCTGGCTGATGCTGCTCGTGAAGGCGGGCTGGAGTTCTAAGTTATGGCAAATAACGATCAAAAGCGCGACGAAGGCTACATCGAGAAGCTGGTTCAAGTTAACCGCGTAGCCAAAACCGTTAAAGGCGGCCGTATCTTCACCTTCACCGCGCTGACCGTGGTAGGTGATGGCAAGGGTCGTGTTGGCTTTGGCCGTGGCAAATCGCGCGAAGTACCTGCCGCGATCCAGAAAGCCATGGAAGCTGCTCGTCGCAACATGATTCAGGTTGACCTGAAGGGCACCACCCTGCAGTACGCCACCAAGGCCGCCCACGGCGCCTCGAAGGTCTACATGCAGCCTGCCTCGGAAGGTACCGGTATCATCGCCGGCGGCGCAATGCGTGCCGTCCTGGAAGTTGCTGGTGTTCAGAACGTCCTGGCCAAGTGCTACGGTTCGACCAACCCGGTGAACGTGGTTCACGCCACCTTCAAGGGTCTGAAAGCCATGCAATCCCCTGAGTCCATTGCTGCCAAGCGCGGCAAGACTGTTGAGGAGATCCGCTGATCATGGCAACCGTCAAAGTTACGCTGATCAAGAGCGTCTCGGGCCGCATCCCTAACCACAAGCTGTGCGTGAAGGGTCTGGGTCTGCGTCGTATCGGTCACACTGTAGAAGTCCAGGATACTCCCGAGAATCGCGGGATGATCAACAAGGCTTACTACATGCTGAAGGTCGAGGGTTAATCAATGAAACTCAATGATCTGAGTCCAGCGCCGGGTTCCCGTCGCGAGAAGCACCGTCCGGGCCGTGGTATCGGTAGCGGTCTGGGCAAGACTGGTGGCCGTGGTCACAAAGGTCAGACTTCCCGTTCCGGTGGCTCCATCGCTCCAGGCTTCGAAGGCGGTCAACAGCCGCTGCACCGTCGCCTGCCGAAGTTCGGCTTCGTTTCCCTGAAAGCCATGGACCGCGCCGAAGTGCGTCTGTCCGAGCTGGCCAAGGTGGAAGGCGATCTGATCACCGTTCAGTCCCTGAAGGACGCCAACGTGATCGGTCAGCACGTACAGCGTGTGAAAATCATGCTGTCGGGCGAAGTCACTCGCGCAGTCACCCTCAAGGGTATCGCCGTCACCAAAGGTGCACGTGCGGCTATCGAAGCAGCTGGCGGCAAGTTCGAGGAATAAATGGCTAAGCAAGGTGCTCTCTCTTCGCTCGGTAAGGGCGGGATGTCGGAACTCTGGGCTCGTCTGCGTTTTCTGTTCATGGCGATCATCGTCTATCGGATTGGCGCGCACATCCCGGTACCAGGCATTAACCCGGACCGTCTCGCGGATCTGTTCCGGCAGAATGAGGGGACCATTCTTAGCTTGTTCAACATGTTTTCCGGCGGCGCGCTGGAGCGCATGAGCATCTTTGCACTGGGGATCATGCCGTACATCTCGGCATCGATCATCATGCAGCTCATGACCGCTGTCAGCCCGCAGCTGGAGCAGTTGAAGAAGGAAGGTGAAGCTGGCCGTCGCAAGATCAGCCAGTACACCCGCTACGGCACCGTTATCCTGGCGCTGGTTCAAGCCATTGGCATGTCCATTGGCCTGGCCAACCAGGGCGTGGCGTTTTCTGTTGGCCTCGGCTTCCATGTCGTCGCCGTCTCCACCTTCGTGGCGGGCGCGATGTTCATGATGTGGCTGGGTGAGCAGATCACCGAGCGCGGTGTGGGCAACGGTATCTCGATGTTGATCTTCGCAGGTATCGTTGCCGGTCTTCCGAGAGCAATCGGGCAGTCTTTCGAGTCTGCACGCACAGGCGATATCAACATCTTCGCCCTGGTCGCAATCGGTTTGCTGGCAGTAGCGATTATCGGCTTCGTGGTGTTCATCGAGCGTGGTCAGCGTCGTATCGCCGTTCACTACGCCAAGCGTCAGCAGGGCCGCAAGGTCTTCGCTGCGCAGACCAGCCACCTGCCGCTGAAAGTGAACATGGCGGGCGTAATTCCGGCCATTTTCGCGAGCAGCATCTTGCTGTTCCCGGCTTCGCTGGGTGCCTGGTTCGGTCAGTCTGAAGGTATGGGCTGGCTGCAGGACATCTCGCAGTCGATCGCTCCTGGTCAGCCGTTGAACATTCTGCTGTTTAGTGCAGGGATCATTTTCTTCTGCTTCTTCTACACAGCGTTGATGTTCAACCCGAAAGACGTAGCGGAAAACCTGAAGAAGTCCGGTGCCTTTATTCCGGGTATCCGTCCTGGTGAGCAGTCGGCGCGCTACATTGATGGCGTTCTGACCCGTTTGACCATGTTCGGTGCTCTTTACATGATGGCCGTGTGCCTTCTGCCCCAGTTCCTGGTGGTAGCAGCAAACGTGCCGTTCTACCTTGGCGGGACCTCGTTGCTGATTGTGGTAGTGGTTGTGATGGACTTCATGTCCCAAGTACAATCGCACCTCGTTTCGCACCAGTACGAATCCCTGATGAAGAAAGCCAACCTGAAAGGCTACGGCGGCAGCGGTCTGCTGCGCTGATTTAGCCCCTTAAGGTTCGAGGAGTCGGTAATGAAAGTTCGTGCATCGGTGAAAAAGCTGTGCCGCAACTGCAAGATCATTCGTCGCGAAGGTATCGTGCGCGTGATCTGCAGCGCGGAACCGCGTCACAAGCAGCGCCAAGGCTGAGTGTGATCCGCGCTTCAAACCCAGCAGCTAGTGTGCTGCTGGGTTGATTATTCGTTTCTACAGCGATATTATCTCGCGCCCTATTTCTTGGCTTCCGGGGCGTAGGTAGCTGTCAATTGGAGTCCCACTGAATGGCCCGTATTGCAGGCGTCAACATTCCAGATAACAAGCATACTGTTATCTCGCTGACCTACATCTATGGTGTCGGTCGCACAACTGCACAGAAAATCTGTGCGGATGCTGGTGTAAACCCAGCCGCTAAGATCAAGGATCTGAGCGACGAGCAAATCGAAACCCTGCGTGGCGAAGTCGCGAAGTTCACCACCGAAGGTGACCTGCGCCGTGACATCAACATGAAGATCAAGCGCTTGATGGACCTGGGTTGCTACCGCGGCCTGCGTCATCGTAAAGGTCTGCCGGTTCGCGGTCAGCGCACCAAGACCAACGCACGCACCCGTAAGGGCCCGCGTAAGCCGATCCGCAAGTAATCGCCCAGGAATATAGACATGGCAAAACCTGCTGCTCGTCCTCGTAAAAAAATCAAAAAGACAGTGGTTGATGGCATCGCCCACATCCATGCGTCTTTCAACAACACCATCGTGACCATCACCGACCGTCAGGGCAACGCACTGTCCTGGGCTACTTCCGGTGGTTCGGGTTTCCGTGGTTCGCGCAAATCCACCCCGTTCGCAGCACAGATCGCTGCTGAGCGTGCTGGTCAAGCTGCGCTGGAATACGGTCTGAAGAACCTCGACGTGAACGTCAAGGGTCCAGGTCCAGGTCGTGAGTCCGCCGTTCGTGCACTGAACAGCTGCGGCTACAAGATCGCCAGCATCACCGACGTGACGCCAATCCCGCATAACGGGTGCCGTCCGCCGAAGAAGCGTCGCGTGTAATCAGGAGACAGATAAATGGCACGTTACATTGGTCCAAAATGCAAACTGTCTCGCCGTGAAGGCACTGACCTGTTCCTGAAGAGCGGCGTTCGCGCTCTGGAATCGAAGTGCAACATCGAAGCAGCCCCAGGTATCCACGGCCAGCGCCGTGGCCGTCAGTCCGACTACGGTACCCAGCTGCGCGAGAAACAAAAAGTCCGTCGTATCTACGGTGTTCTGGAGCGTCAGTTCCGCGGTTACTACCAAGCTGCTGCCTCGAAAAAAGGCGCAACCGGTGAGAACCTGCTGCAACTGCTCGAGTGCCGTCTGGATAACGTCGTTTACCGTATGGGCTTCGGCTCGACTCGTTCCGAGTCCCGTCAGCTGGTTTCGCACAAAGCGATCAGCGTCAACGGTAAGACTGTAAACATTCCATCCTACCAAGTTCGTCCGGGTGACGTGGTCTCGGTTCGCGAGAAGTCGCTGAACCAGCTGCGCATTGTTCAAGCCCTTGAACTGTGCGCCCAGCGTGGCCGCGTTGAGTGGGTTGATGTGGATGCTGCTAAAAAGTCGGGCGTTTTCAAGAACGTTCCTGCTCGCAGCGACCTGTCCGCCGACATCAACGAAAACCTGATTGTCGAGCTCTACTCCAAGTAAGGGCTAGAAAATAGGTGCATCCATGCAGATTTCGGTAAATGAGTTTCTGACACCCCGTCACATCGACGTGCAGGTTGTCAGTCCAACCCGCGCCAAGATCACGCTCGAGCCTCTCGAGCGTGGCTTCGGCCATACCCTGGGCAACGCGCTGCGCCGCATCCTGTTGTCCTCCATGCCTGGCTGTGCAGTAGTCGAGGCCGAGATCGATGGCGTACTCCACGAGTACTCCGCGATCGAAGGTGTACAGGAAGACGTCATTGAAATCCTGTTGAACCTGAAAGGCCTGGCTATCAAACTGCACGGTCGTGACGAAGTTACGCTGACCTTGTCGAAAAAGGGTTCGGGGGTGGTTACCGCTGCCGATATTCAGCTGGATCACGATGTCGAGATCGTCAACCCCGATCACGTAATCGCGAACCTGGCGTCCAACGGCGCCCTGAACATGAAGCTCACCGTAGCTCGTGGTCGCGGTTACGAGCCGGCCGACTCCCGTCAGACTGACGAAGACGAAAGCCGCAGCATTGGCCGTCTCCAGCTGGACGCCTCGTTCAGCCCGGTGCGTCGTATCGCCTACGTGGTCGAGAACGCCCGTGTTGAGCAGCGTACCAACCTGGACAAGCTGGTCATCGATCTGGAAACCAACGGTACCCTGGATCCTGAAGAGGCTATCCGTCGTGCCGCGACCATCCTGCAACAGCAGCTGGCCGCGTTCGTCGACCTCAAAGGTGACAGCGAGCCGGTTGTGGTCGAGCAGGAAGACGAGATCGATCCGATCCTGCTGCGCCCGGTTGACGACCTGGAACTGACTGTACGTTCGGCCAACTGCCTCAAGGCGGAGAACATCTACTACATCGGCGACCTGATTCAGCGTACCGAAGTAGAGCTGTTGAAGACTCCTAACCTGGGCAAGAAGTCCCTGACTGAAATCAAGGACGTCCTGGCCTCCCGTGGTCTGTCTCTCGGCATGCGCCTCGACAACTGGCCGCCTGCAAGCCTTAAGAAAGACGACAAGGCGACTGCCTGATCGTCGTAATCACCGAACGTTGTGTTTGGTAAGGAATGAATCATGCGTCATCGTAAAAGTGGACGTCACCTGAGCCGTACCAGCTCTCACCGCAAAGCTATGTTCCAGAACATGGCTGTGTCGCTGATCGAGCACGAGCTGATCAAAACCACCCTGCCGAAAGCCAAGGAACTGCGCCGCGTTGCCGAGCCGCTGATCACCCTGGCCAAGGAAGACAGCGTTGCCAACCGTCGTCTGGCCTTCGACCGTACCCGTTCGAAGTCCGCCGTTGGCAAACTGTTCAACGACCTGGGCAAGCGTTACGCCACCCGTCAGGGCGGCTACCTGCGTATCCTGAAGTGCGGTTTCCGCGCTGGCGACAACGCGCCTATGGCGTACGTCGAGCTGGTTGATCGTCCGGTCGGTGGTGCTGTAGAAGCTGCCGAGTAAGACGTTCTGTCTGCTACAAGAAACCGGGCCTAGGCCCGGTTTTTTGTTGTCTGGTGAATTGTTATTTTCTATTGATATAAGTCACTTAATGAATTTGTCCTTGTAACCTCGCTCGACAATACTCTCCTCAAGCCGATTAGCCGGCAATTCAAGACCGATCAGGAGAGCCCATGAGCAAGATTCTCACTACCGCCAGCGGTGCACCCGTAGCCGACAACCAGAACTCCCGTTCCGCAGGCCCTCGTGGCCCGCTGCTGCTCGACGACTTCCACCTGCTCGAGAAGCTTGCCCACTTCAACCGCGAGAACATCCCGGAGCGTCGCGTGCACGCCAAGGGCTCCGGCGCCTACGGTACCTTCACCGTCACCCGCGATATCACCGAGCTCACCAGTGCCAAGCTGTTCGACAGCATCGGCAAGCAGACCGAAACGTTCCTGCGGTTCTCCACCGTGGGCGGCGAACGCGGCTCTGCGGATACCGAACGCGACCCGCGTGGTTTTGCGGTTAAGTTCTACACCGAGGAAGGCAACTGGGACATTGTTGGCAACAACACACCTGTGTTCTTCATTCGCGACCCGCTGAAGTTCCCTGACTTCATCCACACCCAGAAGCGCCACCCGCAGACCAACCTGAAGAACGCGCAAATGATGTGGGACTTCTGGTCGCATTCGCCCGAGGCACTGCACCAGGTCACCATCCTGTTCTCCGATCGCGGCATTCCCGATGGCTACCGCCACATGCACGGCTTCGGCAGCCACACCTACAGCCTGATCAACGCCCAGGGCGAGCGGAGCTGGGTCAAATGGCACTTCAAGACCCAGCAAGGCATCAAGAACCTGGCGCCGGCTGATGCCGCCCGTCTGGCCGGGAGCGACCCGGACTACGCCCAGCGTGACCTGTTCGAGGCCATCGAGCGCGGCGATTTCCCGCGTTGGACCGTGTGCATCCAGGTGATGAGCGAGGCCGAGGCGGCCAGCCGTGACGAAAACCCGTTCGATGTAACCAAGACCTGGTCGCAGAAGGACTACCCGTTGATCGAAGTCGGTGTGCTGGAGCTCAACCGCAACCCGCTCAACTACTTCGCCGAGGTTGAGCAGGCGGCGTTCGGGCCCAGCAACATGGTCCCCGGGGTTGGCCTGTCGCCAGACCGCATGCTGCAGGGGCGTGTGTTCGCCTATGCCGATGCGCATCGCTACCGCGTAGGCACCAACCACCAGCAACTGCCGGTCAATGCGCCGCGCAGCCCGGTGAACAGCTACCAACGCGACGGCTCCATGGCCATCGGCGCATACGGCGGCGCTCCTAACTACGAGCCCAACAGCCATGCAAGCGCGCCGAAGCAATCGCCGCGGCATGCCGAGCCCGCACTGGCCCTGAACGGCTCGGCGGATCGTTACGATCACCGTGAGGACAACGATTACTACAGCCACGCCGGGGCACTGTTCCGTCTGATGAGCGATGAGCAGAAGGCGCTGTTGATCAACAACATCGCCGGGACCATGGCCGGTGTCAGCGACGATGTCATCCAGCGTCAGCTGCAGTACTTCTACAAGGCTGATCCGGCCTACGGCGAAGGGATTGCCAAGGCATTGGGCGTGAATCTCGGCTAAGTCGAAGTGATAAGAAGAACCGCCCTCATTTGGGCGGTTTTTCAATGAATATCACTACTGTTTAGCCGATTTTTTGCTTCTAATTGCGCGTTTTTCAGTGACCGCGAGCAAAACCTGGTTCACACTAGCCCTATTGACGTATTCACACGGAGAAGCAGGGCGATGCAAGGTCACCCGGACGTAATCAACTATCTCGTCACGTTGCTGAAGGGCGAACTGGCAGCACGCGATCAGTACTTCATTCACTCGCGCATGTACGAAGACTGGGGCCTGACCAAGCTCTATGAACGTATCAACCACGAGATGGAAGAAGAGACGCAGCACGCCGATGCCCTGATGCGCCGTATCCTCATGCTCGAAGGTACTCCGGACATGCGCGCCGACGACCTGGAAGTGGGCAGCACCGTGCCGGAGATGATCGAGGCCGACCTCAAGCTCGAGTACAAGGTACGTGCCGCGCTGTGCAAGGGCATCGAGCTGTGCGAACTGCACAAGGACTACATCAGCCGCGACATCCTGCGCGCGCAGCTGGCCGACACCGAAGAAGATCATACCTACTGGCTGGAGAAGCAGCAGGGTCTGATCAAGGCGATCGGCCTGGAGAACTACCTGCAGTCGCAGATGTAAGTTTATCCACAGCTCTACGAAAAAGCCCCTGGCACCGACGGTACTAGGGGCTTTTTCATGTCAGCGACTCCACTCAGGCCCGGTCACGCTCCAGCAGTGGCTTGAGGTAGTGGCCGGTGTACGACTGCTTCATCTTGCTCAGCTCTTCTGGCGTGCCACAGGCAATGATCTGGCCGCCTTTGGACCCACCTTCCGGCCCCAAATCCACCAGCCAGTCGGCGGTCTTGATCACATCCAGGTTGTGCTCGATGACCACCACGGTGTTGCCGTGGTCACGCAGGCGGTGCAGCACGTCCAGCAGTTGCTGGATATCGGCGAAGTGCAGGCCGGTGGTCGGCTCGTCGAGGATGTACAGGGTCTTGCCTGTGTCGCGCTTGGACAGCTCGCGGGACAGCTTGACCCGCTGCGCTTCGCCGCCCGACAGCGTGGTCGCCGATTGCCCCAGCTTGATGTACGACAGGCCCACATCCATCAGGGTCTGCAGCTTGCGCGCCAGGGCCGGCACCGCGTCGAAGAACTCGCGGGCATCCTCGATGGTCATTTCCAGCACCTCGTGGATGTTCTTGCCCTTGTACTTGATCTCCAGGGTTTCGCGGTTGTAGCGCTTGCTCTTGCACACGTCGCACGGCACGTAGATGTCCGGCAGGAAGTGCATCTCCACCTTGATCAGGCCGTCGCCCTGGCAGGCCTCGCAGCGCCCACCCTTGACGTTGAACGAGAAGCGCCCTGGGCCGTATCCGCGCGAACGCGATTCCGGCACGCCAGCGAACAGCTCGCGGATCGGCGTGAAGATGCCGGTGTAGGTAGCCGGGTTCGACCGTGGCGTACGGCCGATCGGGCTCTGGTCGATATCGACCACCTTGTCCAGGTGCTGCAGGCCATCGACGCTGGCGTGCGGCGCCGCTTCCAGGCTGCTTGCCCCGTTTAGCGCAGTGGCGGCCAGGGGGAACAGGGTGTTGTTGATCAGCGTCGATTTGCCCGAGCCGGACACACCGGTCACGCAGGTCAGCAGGCCGATCGGCACTTCCAGGTCGACGTTCTGCAGGTTGTTGCCGCGCGCGCCCTTGAGTTTGAGCGACAGCTTCTTGTTGCGCGGGGTGCGCTTGGCCGGCACGACGATCTTCTTGCGTCCGGACAGGTATTTGCCAGTCAGCGAGTCGGGATGCGCCATCACCTCCTCGGGTGAGCCCTCGGCGACGATCTGCCCGCCATGCACGCCAGCGCCCGGGCCGATGTCCACCACGTAGTCGGCCAGGCGGATGGCGTCCTCGTCGTGCTCGACCACGATCACCGTGTTACCCAGGTCGCGCAGGTGGTTGAGCGTTGCCAGCAAGCGGTCGTTATCCCGCTGGTGCAGGCCGATCGAGGGCTCGTCGAGGATGTACATCACGCCCACCAGGCCTGCGCCGATCTGGCTGGCCAGGCGGATACGCTGGGCCTCGCCGCCAGACAGGGTATCGGCGCTGCGGTCCAGGGTCAGATAGTCGAGGCCGACGTTGACCAGGAACTGCAGGCGTTCGCAGATTTCCTTGAGAATCTTCGCCGCGATCTCGCCACGGCGGCCGGTGAGGCTCAGCGCGCTGAAGTAATTGCTGGCTTCGCCGATCGGCAGGTTGGTCACTGCCGGCAGGGTCTTCTCACCCACCCAGACGTGGCGCGCTTCGCGGCGCAGGCGGGTGCCGCGGCAATCAGGGCAGGGCTGGGTGCCGAGGAACTTGGCCAGCTCTTCACGCACGGTGGCCGACTCGGTCTCGCGATAGCGACGCTCAAGGTTCGGCACGATGCCTTCGAATGGGTGCGAGCGCTTTACGATGTCGCCACGGTCGTTGAGGTACTTGAAGTCGACACTCTGCTTGCCACTGCCTTGCAGGATGACCTTCTGGTGCTCGGCGGACAGCTCGCCGAATGGTTCTTCCAGGCTGAAGCCGTAATGCGCGGCCAGCGAGCCGAGCATCTGGAAGTAATAGACGTTGCGTCGGTCCCAACCGCGAATCGCGCCTTCGGCCAAGGTCAGCTCGGCGTTGACCAGGCGTTTGGTGTCGAAGAACTGCTTCACCCCCAGGCCATCGCAGGTCGGGCAGGCGCCAGCTGGGTTGTTGAAGGAGAACAGCTTCGGCTCCAGCTCGCTGATCGCATGGCCGCACACCGGGCAGGCGAAGCGCGCCGAGAAGATCACTTCTCCGCCTTCCTCGTCGTCCATCGGCGCCACCAGGGCGATGCCGTCGGCCAGCTTGAGCGCGGTCTCGAAGGACTCGGCCAGGCGCTGCTGCAGGTCGGCGCGGACCTTGAAGCGGTCTACCACCACATCAATGCTGTGTTTCTTCTGTTTGTCGAGCTTGGGCAACTCGTCGAGCTCGTAGAGCTTGCCGTTGACCCGGGCGCGCACGAAGCCCTGGGCGCGCAGTTCGTCGAACACCGCCAGGTGCTCGCCCTTGCGCTCGCGGATCACCGGCGCCAACAGCATCAGCTTGCTGCCTTCGGGCTTTTCCAGCACCAGGTCGACCATCTGGCTGATCGTTTGCGCCTCAAGCGGGATGTCATGGTCCGGGCAGCGTGGGGTGCCGACGCGGGCATAGAGCAGGCGCAGGTAGTCGTAGATCTCGGTGATGGTGCCGACGGTCGAGCGCGGGTTGTGCGAGGTCGACTTCTGCTCGATGGAGATGGCCGGCGACAATCCTTCGATGGTGTCGACGTCGGGTTTTTCCATCATCGACAGGAACTGCCGGGCATAGGCCGACAGCGACTCGACATAGCGGCGCTGGCCTTCGGCGTACAGCGTGTCGAACGCCAGCGAGGACTTGCCGGACCCGGACAGGCCGGTGATCACGATCAGTTTGTCCCGGGGCAGGGTCAGGTCGATGTTCTTCAGGTTGTGGGTACGCGCCCCACGGATCAGGATCTTGTCCACTACGGCCTCGCTCGGCGGGCATAAACAAAGCAGTATACGGCGCGCTGCCAGTACGCGGCAAAGCGTCGCGTATATGCCGTCAAGGCGTCGGACTGATAGAATCGCCGCCGGTTCACACGAGGTTAATCCATGCACGACACCCACAACGAGCGCATGAGTGGCAGCGAAACCCGCGCCGCGAGCGGCCTGGCCCTGGTCTTTGCCTTTCGTATGCTGGGCATGTTCATGGTGCTGCCGGTGCTCGCCACCTACGGCATGGACCTGGCCGGCGCCACGCCTGCACTGATCGGCCTGGCCATCGGCGCCTATGGTCTGACGCAAGCGGTGCTGCAGATTCCGTTCGGGGTGATTTCCGACCGCATCGGTCGCCGGCCAGTGATCTATGTGGGGCTGGTGATCTTCGCCCTGGGCAGTGTGCTGGCGGCCCAGGCCGACTCGATCTGGGGGGTTATCGCCGGGCGCATCCTGCAGGGCGCGGGGGCGATTTCCGCGGCGGTCATGGCGCTGTTGTCCGACCTGACCCGCGAACAGCACCGGACCAAGGCCATGGCCATGATCGGCATGAGCATCGGCTTGTCGTTCGCCGTGGCGATGGTGGTCGGCCCGCTGTTGACCCGCGCCTTTGGTTTGTCAGGATTGTTCCTGGCCACTGCAGGACTTGCCCTGGTCGGCATCGCGCTGATCGCCTTCGTCGTGCCCAGCTCGCACAGTGTGCTGAGTCATCGCGAGTCCGGTGTCGCCCGTCAGGCCCTCGGCCCGACCCTGCGCAATCCGGACCTTCTACGCCTGGACATCAGTATTTTCGTGCTGCACGCGATCCTGATGGCCAGCTTCGTGGCGCTGCCGCTGGCCTTCGTCGAGCGCGGCGGGCTGCCCAAGGAGCAGCACTGGTGGGTGTACCTGACCGCGCTGCTGGTTTCATTTTTTGCAATGATCCCCTTCATCATCTACGGGGAAAAGAAGCGCAAGATGAAACGCGTGTTGCTCGGCGCGGTCAGTGTCCTGCTGCTGGTGGAGGTGTTCTTCTGGCAGTGGGCTGACAACTTGCGCGGACTGGTGATCGGCACCGTGGTATTCTTTACTGCATTCAACCTGCTGGAGGCATCCTTGCCTTCGCTGGTCAGCAAGGTGTCGCCTGCCGGCGGCAAGGGCACGGCGATGGGGGTGTACTCCACCAGCCAGTTCCTTGGCGCGGCACTGGGTGGCATCCTCGGTGGCTGGTTGTTCCAGCACGGTGGCTTGAGCATGGTGTTCCTCGGCTGCGCTGGCTTGTGCGCCTTCTGGCTGCTGACGGCGTTGCGCATGAACGAGCCGCCGTACGTGACCAGCCTGCGCATGCCGCTGACGCCGGAAGCGGTCCGGGAAGCCGGGCTGACCGAGCGCCTGATGGCCGTGCCGGGTGTGACCGACGCTGTGGTGGTGGCAGAAGAAGCCGCCATCTATATCAAACTGGATACGAAAATTTTGGACCGTGCGACCCTCGAGCGTCTGGTGAACCCAGCCTCTTCGGCGTGCGAAGCCTAGGAGAACGTTATGGCCCGTGGGGTTAACAAAGTCATTCTGGTCGGTACTTGCGGTCAGGATCCCGAAGTCCGCTACCTGCCCAACGGTAACGCCGTGACCAACCTGAGCCTGGCCACCAGCGAGCAGTGGACCGACAAGCAGTCGGGCCAGAAGGTCGAGCGCACCGAGTGGCACCGTGTCTCGCTGTTCGGCAAGGTCGCCGAAATCGCCGGCGAATACCTGCGCAAGGGTTCGCAGTGCTACATCGAGGGCAAGCTGCAGACCCGCGAGTGGGAAAAGGACGGCATCAAGCGCTACACCACCGAGATCATCGTCGACATCAACGGCACCATGCAGCTGCTCGGCGGTCGTCCGCAGGGCCAGCAGGGCGGTGGCGACCAGTACAACCAGGGTGGTGGCAACAACTACAACCAGGGCGGTCAGCAGCAACAGTACAATCAGGCCCCACGCCAGCAGGCCCAGCGCCCGCAACAAGCGCCGCAGCGCCCCGCGCCGCAACAGCCGGCTCCGCAGCCTGCCGCTGACTTCGACAGCTTCGACGACGATATTCCGTTCTGATCCTTTCCTGTGGGCACTAGGTGCCACAGGAGAACGGAGCTGTGACAAGAAACCCGCTTCAGGCATGAAGCGGGTTTCTTTTTGCCAGTCAGTTTTCTTCGAGCGCCGCCTGGGCAAATTGTGCATCAAGCTCTGGTGTTGCTCCGCTGACGCCTATACCGCCGACATGCCTGCCGTTCACATCCATGATTGGCAACCCGCCTTCCAGCAAAGTGAAACCGGGCAGCGAAGCGTAGGGATTGGCTGGCAACCCAGCGCTGCGTTCACCCAGTGAACGGGATGAAAGTGGAAAGCGCGCAGATGTAGCGGCTTTGAGCTGCGCTACCTGGACACTACCGCTGCTGGTGCCGTCCATGCGGTGGAAATGCTTCAGGTTGCCGTGGTTGTCGACGATGCTGATGACGATGGCGAAGCCTTGGGCACGGGCGGCACGTTCAGCGGCATTAGCGATGGCGCGTGCTTGTTCGGCGGTGACTTGAGGCGCGGCGCCACTGTCCAGAGAGGCTGCCACGGTGAGGGAGGGGAGTATCGCGGCGCCGAGCAGAAGGCTGCCGAGTGAGCTTTTCACGTTCATGATAAATACCTCGTCCATGTGTACTACCAACCTAGCAAGCAAGTTACAGCACTTGGTGTAAGGCCTTTCCTAATGTTGTGTAGGGTATTTTTCTCTGCTGCTGCTTGCGCCATCTCATCCTGTTTAAAGGTGACCGCTCAGCTACTCGGCGATTAAGCACCGTCACTCTGGTAGTTTTGTGTGTTTCCAAGGGGTGAGATTGATTTGAGATGTTGGTTTGGCATTTTGAAATGCATGGTGGATAAGCGAAATATTTAGTGGATAGCAATGTAGGACTGTTCTGAATTTACTTTTTGGGGTGGCCAGGATAGAGGCGTGGTTTAAGCTATTGGACTTTCGCAGCTGGGGTGTAAAGATGAGCGCTGAAGATAAGCAGAAAATCGACATACAGTTGAACTCTATTCCCGGAGACTATTGCGTAGAGGGTTTGGAAGACGCCTACGCCACCTATCTTGAGGGTGAGGCAGGTGATAAGGCTTACAAAGGCTGGGTTGTTTGATCCAACGGTATGATAGTCGCGGCAGTAGGTGTTGTGACGCTGATCTTCGGGCCGGAAACCATTACATATGATCGGGGAATTGGGCCGAGTCTAATTAAATATGTACAGAATTATCCGGGCTCTATTACAGCTATTGGCAACTTTATAGTTGTGGTAGGCATTTAAGATGATCTGCCTTGCAGGCAGGCCTGATAAAGGGTAATTATAGCCATGCAGTCGAACTCTGATTGCGATGCAGTACCTTGCCATTGCCGATTCAAGACTGCCCTTAAGTACCTGAACTTTAATTGGGGAGAAGCGATGGCTATCGTCACACCCCTTCCATTCAGGAATTGAGACATGGATGTACTAATGGGACTGCTGGCTGCCGCACTCTGGGGGGCCACCGACTTTCTGGTTGGCATGAATGCCCGGGCGGTCGGCGTAAGGCGGGCGGTATTCTTCGGGCAGTTGTTGGGCCTGTTGTTGATGGGGCTCATCATTGCCGGATCTTCTCAGCAGCTCACCAAGATGGTCGCGGCCCCGACAAGCGTGCTGCTGTTCGCCTGTATGGCGGCACTGTGTACCCTGATCGGCGCATTGGCGCTTTCGAAGGCGTTCGCGATCGGCCAGACATCGGTGGTGGCGCCGTTGGTGACTGCCTATGGCGTGTTCACCACGCTGCTGGCGTGGTTGGGCGGCGAGGTGCTGGGCACCTGGCAGATCTTCGGATTGCTGACCTGCTTTCTGGGCGTGGTCCTGGCCAGCCGTGAGGCAAAGGGCGGCAGTGGGCAAGCGCCTGCGGGCAGTCGTCTGTCAGTCGGTTTCGCCCTGCTGGCCGCGCTGCTGTATGGCATCAGCTTCTGGGTCCAGGGAAAATACGTATTACCGGTGCTGGGGCCAGTGAACATGCTGGCGCTCGGCTATGGGGTGGGGGTTCTGTTCCTGCTGCCCGCAGCGCTGCGAATGTTTCGAGGCCTGATTACGGTCAGGCTCAAGACCTGGGGGACCTTGTGTGGTGCCAGTCTTTTCAATCTGGGAGGTTTCTCGGCGTTTTCCTGGGGCGCGCTGCATGGCTCGATCGCAGTCGTTACGGTGATCAGCACCTTGTCCGGAGGCATTGCCGCCATTCTTGGCTTCCTGTTCTACCGCGAGCGTCTGTCCCTGCTACAGGTCGTCGGGGTGGCCCTGGTGCTGGCGGGCGCTGTACTTCTGCACCTGTATGAATAAGGTGGCGATTTACTTACAACCTGATCCATATCACCCCACTTCCCAGATTCTTGACTAGGCTTAACAGTTGGCGGTCTCTACCCACCGCCACCGTGAAGTCCCTGAGGCGCCGGCCAAGTCCCGTGCGCCCGAGAACCTGATCAGGAGTGCACGATGGACCTCAACCGTCGGCAATTCTTCAAGGTCGCCGCCGTCGGCCTTGGAGGCTCGAGCCTCGCGGCGTTGGGCATGGCCCCGACACCGGCATTCGCCGAGCAGATACGCCACTTCAAGCTGGCGCATACCAAGGAAACCCGTAACACCTGCCCCTACTGCTCGGTCGGCTGCGGCCTGATCATGTACAGCCAGGGTGACACGGGCAAGAACGTCAAACAGAACATCATCCATATCGAGGGCGACGCGGACCATCCGGTCAACCGCGGCACCCTATGCCCGAAAGGCGCGGGCCTGCTGGACTTTATCCACAGCCCGAGCCGCCTGCAGTACCCTGAGGTGCGCAAGCCGGGCAGCAACGAGTGGACCCGCATCGAGTGGGACGAAGCCCTCGACCGCATCGCCGACCTGATGAAACAGGACCGCGACGCCAACTTCATCGAGAAGAATGCCCAGGGCCAGACGGTCAACCGCTGGCTCACCACCGGATTCCTCGCCGCGTCTGCCGCTTCCAGCGAAGCGGGCTACCTGACGCACAAGGTGGTCCGTGCGACCGGCATGCTGGGGTTCGATAACCAGGCGCGTGTCTGACACGGCCCGACGGTGGCAAGTCTTGCCCCGACGTATGGCCGTGGCGCGATGACCAATCACTGGTCCGATATCGCCAACGCAAACCTGGTCCTGGTGATGGGCGGCAACGCCGCTGAAGCGCACCCGTGCGGCTTCAAGTGGGTGACCGAAGCCAAGGCGCACAACAAGGCGCGGCTGATCGTGGTCGACCCGCGGTTCACCCGTACCGCCTCGGTGGCCGATTACTACGCGCCGATCCGTACCGGCAGCGACATCGCCTTCATGGGCGGGCTGATCAACTACCTGCTGAGCAACGACAAGATCCAGCACGAGTACGTGCGCAATTACACCGATGTGTCGTTCATCGTCAAAGAGAGCTATGGCTTCGAGGACGGGCTGTTCAGCGGCTACGACGCGGCCAAGCGCGTGTATGCCGACAAGTCCGGCTGGGGCTATGAGCTGGGCGAGGACGGCTTCGCCAAGGTCGATCCGACCCTGCAGCACCCGCGTTGCGTCTATCAGCTGATGAAGCAGCACTACAGCCGCTACACGCCGGAACTGGCGAGCATGACCTGTGGCATGCCCCAGGACCAGATGATGAAAGTCTGGGAAGAGATCGCCACCTGTTCGGTGCCGGGCAAGACCATGACGATCCTCTATGCCCTGGGCTGGACCCAGCACTCGATCGGCGCGCAGATCATCCGCAGCGCGGCGATGGTGCAGTTGCTGCTGGGCAACGTCGGCATGCCCGGTGGCGGGGTCAACGCCCTGCGCGGACACTCCAACATCCAGGGCCTGACCGACCTGGGCCTGCTGTCGAACTCGCTGCCGGGCTACCTCACGCTGGCCGGCGACGCCGAGCAGGACTACGCCAGCTACATCGACAAGCGTGCCTCCAAACCGCTGCGCCCCGGGCAGCTGTCGTATTGGCAGAACTACGGCAAGTTCCACGTCAGCCTGATGAAGGCCTGGTACGGCGCCAATGCCACGGCGGAGAACAACTGGGGCTATGACTGGCTGCCCAAGCTCGACGTACCGGCCTACGACGTGCTGCGCATGTTCGAGATGATGGGCCAGGGCAAGGTCAACGGCTACATGTGCCAGGGCTTCAACCCGATCGCCGCGTTGCCGGACAAGAACCGCGTCACCGCCGCGCTGGCCAAGCTCAAGTGGCTGGTGATCATGGACCCGCTGGCTACCGAAACGTCCGAGTTCTGGCGCAACGCCGGCCCGTTCAACGACGTCGACACGGCCAACATCCAGACCGAGGTGATCCGCCTGCCCACCACCTGCTTCGCCGAAGAGGACGGTTCGCTGGTCAACAGCAGCCGCTGGCTGCAGTGGCACTGGAAGGGCGCCGATGGCCCGGGCCAGACCCGTACCGACGTGCACATCATGAGCGAGCTGTTCCTGCGCCTGCGCAAGCGCTATCAGGCCGAGGGCGGCGCCTATCCGGACCCACTGCTCAACATCAGCTGGCCGTACAAGGTCCCTGAGGAGCCATCCCCCGAAGAGCTGGCCAAGGAGATGAACGGCTGGGCGGTCAGTGATCTCACCGATGCCAGCGGCGCGATGCTCAAGGCTGGGCAACAGCTCGCCGGCTTCGCGCAGTTGAAGGATGACGGCAGCACCGCGTCGGGCTGCTGGATCTTCGCCGGCAGCTGGACCGAGCAGGGCAACCAGATGGCCCGTCGTGACAACAGCGATCCCTATGGCATGCACCAGGTGCAGAACTGGGCCTGGGCCTGGCCGGCCAACCGCCGCATCCTCTACAACCGCGCCTCCAGCGACCCGCAAGGCAAGCCATGGGACCCGGAGAAGAAGCGCCTGGTGTGGTGGAACGGCAAGGCCTGGACCGGCACCGACGTGCCCGACTTCAAGGTCGACTCGCCGCCGGAAGCGGGGATGAATCCGTTCATCATGAACCCCGAGGGTGTGGCGCGCTTCTTCGCCATCGACAAGATGGCCGAGGGCCCGTTCCCCGAGCATTACGAACCTTTCGAGACACCGATCGGCATCAACCCGCTGCACCCGCAGAACAAGAAGGCCACCAGCAACCCGGCCGGGCGGATCTTCGATTCGGTGTGGGACACCTTGGGTACCCACGACGAGTTCCCGTACGCCGCGACCACCTACCGGCTGACCGAGCATTTCCACTTCTGGAGCAAGCATTGCCGGCTCAACGCCATCGCCCAGCCCGAGCAGTTCGTCGAGATCGGCGAGGTGCTGGCGAACGAGAAGGGCATCAAGGCCGGTGACCGGGTAAGGGTGTCGAGCAAGCGCGGGCACATTGATGCGGTGGCGGTGGTGACCAAGCGGATCCGTCCGCTGCAGGTCAACAACCAGACCGTGCACCAGATCGGCATCCCGCTGCACTGGGGCTTCACCGGCGCCACGCGGCACGGCTACCTGACCAACACCCTGGTGCCGTTCCTCGGGGATGGCAACACGCAGACGCCGGAGTCCAAGTCGTTCCTCGTCAAAGTGGAGAAACTCTGATGGCCAGCCAAGACATCATTGCCCGCTCGGCCACCACCACCGTGCCGCCCTCGGTACGCCAGCAGCAGGAAGTCGCCAAGCTGATCGACACCACCAAGTGCATCGGCTGCAAGGCCTGCCAGGTGGCGTGTTCGGAGTGGAACGAACTGCGTGACGAGGTTGGCCACAACCATGGCACCTACGACAACCCCCAGGACCTCAGTGCCGAAACCTGGACCCTGATGCGCTTCACCGAGCACGAGCGCGACGACGGCAACCTGGAGTGGCTGATCCGCAAGGATGGCTGCATGCACTGCGCCGATCCGGGTTGTCTGAAAGCGTGCCCGAGCCCGGGCGCGATCATCAAGCATGCCAACGGTATCGTCGACTTCAACCAGGACCACTGCATCGGTTGCGGCTACTGCATCACCGGCTGCCCGTTCAACATCCCGCGCATTTCGCAGAAGGATCACAAGGCGTACAAGTGCACCCTGTGTTCCGACCGCGTGAGCGTGGGCCTGGAGCCGGCCTGCGTGAAGACCTGCCCGACCGGGGCGATCGTCTTCGGCAGCAAGGAGGAGATGAAGGTGCACGCCGACGAGCGCATCGTCGACCTGAAGTCGCGGGGCTACGACAACGCCGGGTTGTACGACCCGGACGGTGTCGGCGGCACCCACGTGATGTACGTGCTGCACCATGCCGACACGCCGCGGATCTACGCCGGTCTGCCGGACCAACCGGTGATCAGCCCGCTGGTCGGGCTGTGGAAGGGCTTCAGCAAGCCGCTGGCGCTGCTGGCCATGGGCGCGGCGGTGCTGGCCGGGTTCTTCCACTACGTACGTGTCGGCCCGCAGCGGGTCGAGGAAGACGAGCATCCGGCACCTGTGGATAACGATGTCCACCAGGTGGACCCGGCGGTGCATGTCTATGATCCGAACCGCCCGGGCGGGCAGGGGGAGCAGCGGCCATGAACGACAACAAGCCTATCCTGCGCTACAACGCCAACGAGCGGAGCAACCACTGGATCGTCGCGATCCTGTTCGTGCTGGCCGGCCTGTCGGGGCTGGCGCTGTTCCACCCGGCGCTATTCTGGCTCAGCCACCTGTTCGGCGGTGGGCCGTGGACACGGATCCTCCACCCGTTCATCGGCGTGGCGATGTTCGTGTTCTTCCTGGGCCTGGTGCTGCGCTTCTGGCGCGCCAACTTCATCACCGCCAACGACCGCCTGTGGTTGCGCCGCATCGACCGGGTGATGCTCAACAAGGAGGAGGGCGTGCCGCCGATCGGCAAGTACAACGCCGGGCAGAAGCTGCTGTTCTGGACCTTGCTGGCGTGCATGCTGGTGCTGCTGGTCAGCGGCGTGGTGATCTGGCGAGCCTGGTTCAGCCATTACTTTGATATCGGTGCTATCCGACTGGCGACCTTGCTGCATGCCCTGGCGGCGTTCGTGCTGATCCTGAGCATCATCGTGCACATCTACGCCGGGATCTGGATCAAGGGCTCGATCGGCGCGATGCTGCATGGCTGGGTCAGCCGCGCCTGGGCGCGCAAGCACCATGAACTGTGGTACCGGGAAGTCACCGGCGACAAGACGCCGCACAATCACGGTAGAAAAGAAGGATGAGCGTTTGAGCACGATTCTCGAACCCGGGCAGATCGAAGCGTCGGCGGTAATGCCGCCGTTCCTGCATCTGCCGCCCGCCAATCTGTTCGCAGTGCGGGCCGCGCGCCTGGAGCACCTGGCCGAGGGCAATGCCCTTGGCGAGTATCTGCATCTGGTCGCGCGCCTGTGCCGGATCCAGCAGCAGCTTGTGGATAACCCGCCCGGTGGCTTGCCGGTAGCCGAGGAGCGTCAGCGCCTGTGCATAAGTCATGGCCTGCCACCCCTGGCATCGGACGGCCTGGTGCGCGAAGGGCAGTGGCTGGTGTGGCTGCAAGCGCTGCTCGATCACTTCGAGCCGGCGCCCGAAGGGCCACTGGCAGCGGCGCTGGGCAGCCTGCGCGAGAGCGGTGACGAACAGCGCAAGGGCTGGGCCATCGCGCTGCTCGGTGGCCAGTACGACGCCGTACCGGCGGCCTTGGTGCCCTTCCTGGGCGCGGCGTTGCAGGCCGCCTGGTCGAGTTGGTTGCTGACGCTGCCAGAGCCTGAGCTCAAGCCCGCTGGCAGCCTGGCCCAGTGCCCGGCCTGCGGCTCGCCGGCCATGGCCGGTGTGGTGCGCAATCGCGGCAAGCACAACGGCCTGCGCTACCTGGCCTGTTCGCTGTGTGCCTGCGAATGGCATGTGGTGCGGGTCAAGTGCGTGTACTGCGAGTCGAGCAAGGGCCTGCGCTACAGCAGCCTCGAGGATGACCGCCATGCGCCGGGCAAGGCACCGCTGCGCGCCGAGTGCTGTCCGGGGTGCCAGGGCTACCTGAAGCAGAGCTACCTGGAGAACGACGCGGCGGCCGAGCCGTTGGCCGATGACCTGGCGAGCCTGGCGCTGGATATGCGGCTGGACGAGGAGGGCTTTCATCGGCTGGCGCCGAACCTTATGTTGGCACCGGGTGGTGGGTGAGTGTCTACACTTCGCTATCGAGTTGCCCCCATCGCCGGCAAGCCGGCTCCCACAGGTACAGCGCAAGCCTCGAGTCTGGCGCTGGAGCTGTGGGAGCTGGCTTGCCAGCGATAGGGCCCGAACAGACAACGGATCAGTCACAGGTAGTACCGCATGTCTCCAAGCCCCGCCAGCGACACCCCACGCTTGCCCTCCATCGACACCCTGCTGCGCCATCCGGCCTGCCAGCCGCTGCTCGACCGTCATGGCCGCGACGCTACTCTGGCCACCCTGCGCCAGCTCCTCGACGACCTGCGCGAACCAGCTCGCCTGGGTCAGCTTGGCGCCGTGGAACTGAGCGCCGACGTCCTGCTCGGGCGCACGGGCGAGCGCCTGGCCATCCAGCAGCGCAGCCAGGTGCGCCGGGTCTTCAACCTCACCGGTACGGTGCTGCACACCAACCTCGGCCGCGCCCTGCTGCCGGAGGAGGCGGTGGAGGCGATGCAGGTCGCCGCCCGCTATCCGCTGAACCTGGAGTTCGACCTGGCCACCGGCAAGCGGGGTGACCGCGACGACCTGATCGAAGGCCTGATCCGCGAGCTGACCGGCGCCGAAGCCGTCACCGTGGTCAACAACAATGCCGCCGCCGTGCTGCTGGCGCTCAACAGCCTGGGCGCACGCAAGGAGGGCATCATCTCCCGCGGCGAGTTGATCGAGATCGGCGGTGCGTTCCGCATCCCCGACATCATGGCCCGCGCCGGGGTGAAGCTGCACGAGATCGGCACCACCAACCGCACCCACGCCCGCGACTACGAAGGCGCGATCAACCCGCGCACAGGGCTGCTGATGCGCGTGCATTGCAGCAACTACAGCATCCAGGGCTTCACCACCCAGGTACCCACCGCCGAGCTGGCGCGCATCGCCCACGATCATCAGTTGCCGCTGCTCGAAGACCTGGGCAGCGGCAGCCTGCTTGACCTGACCCGCTGGGGCCTTCCGGCCGAGCCGACGGTGCGCCAGGCGCTGGCCGACGGCGCCGACATCGTCACCTTCAGCGGCGACAAGCTGTTGGGCGGCCCGCAGGCGGGGATCATCGTCGGGCGCAAGGAACTGATCGCGAAGATCAAGAAGAACCCGCTCAAGCGTGCCCTGCGGGTCGACAAGATCACCCTTGCCGCGCTGGAGGCGGTGATGCAGCTCTATCGCAACCCCGATCGCCTGGCCGAACGCCTGCCCAGCCTGCGCCTGCTGACCCGTGCGCAAGCCGAGATCGCCGCCCAGGCCGAGCGCCTGGCGCCCGAGTTGGCTGCTCGTCTCGGCGCGCAATGGGTGGTGAGCGTCGAGCCGGCACTGGGCATGATCGGCAGCGGCAGCCAGCCGGTGGCGCGGCTGCCCAGCGCGGCGCTGTGCCTGCGCCCGCAGGTGTCGAAGAAACTGCGCGGGCGCAGCCTGCATGTGCTCGAGCGTGCGTTGCGCGACCTGCCGGTGCCGGTGCTCGGTCGTATCGACGACGATGCCCTGTGGCTTGACTTGCGCCAGCTGGACGACGAGGCCCAGTGGCTGGCGCAACTGCCGGCGTTGCAACTGGGGGCGGTGCAGTGATTGTCGGGACTGCCGGCCACATCGACCATGGCAAGACCGCGCTGCTCCAGGCCCTGACCGGCCAGGCCGGCGACACCCGCCGGGAGGAGCGCGACCGGGGCATGACCATCGACCTCGGCTATCGCTACGCGGCGCTGGCGCAAGGGGCGCCGCTGACAGGCTTCATCGATGTGCCGGGCCACGAGCGGTTTATCCACAATATGCTGGCCGGTGCCCATGGCATCGACCTGGTACTGCTGGTGGTGGCCGCCGACGATGGGGTGATGCCGCAGACCCGTGAGCACCTCTCGATCATCGAGTTGCTGGGGATTCCCCAGGCGCTGGTGGTGATCAGCAAGTGCGACCGGGTCGAGCCGTCGCGGTTGAGTGAAGTCCGGGCCCAGATCATCGAACTGCTCGCGCCCGGCCCCTACGCCGGGGCCAGGCAGTTTGCGGTTTCGAGCCTGTCCGGCGAGGGCATCGACGCCCTGCGCGAGGCTTTGCTGGCGGCTGAAGCGCATGTTCGCCAGCGCAGCGTGCGTGGCGGTTTCCGTCTGGCGGTAGACCGAGCTTTCGCGGTTTCCGGAGCGGGAGTCGTGGTCACCGGCACGGCGCTGGCCGGGCAGGTCAGCGTCGGCGATACCTTGCTGCTCGGCAAGGCCGGCAAAGCGGTGCGGGTGCGTGGCCTGCATGCCCAGAACCAGGCAGCCCTGGTCGCCGCAGCCGGGCAGCGGGTGGCCTTGAACATCAGCGCGGAAAAGCTCTCGGCCGAGCAGGTGCATCGTGGCGACTGGCTTGTGCCGGAGTGGCTGCATGCGCCCAGCGTGCGGGTCGATATCGACTTCACCCTGCTGCCGGGTGAAACCCGCGCCTTCGAGCATTTCAGCGCAGTGCACGTGCACCTGGGCACACAGGATGTCACCGCCCGGGTTGCCTTGCTCGAAGGTGAGCGGCTCGCCGCCGGCCAGCGCATGTTTGCCCAGTTGCTGCTCAATGCCCCGCTGCAGGCGGTGCATGGGGATCGTCTGGTGCTGCGTGACCAACGCGCCCAGCGCACGCTGGGTGGTGGGCGTGTGCTCGACCCGTTCGCCCCGAGCCGGCAACGGCGCAGCGAAGCGCGCTTGCGTCAGTTGCAGGTGCTGCGCGACGCCGACAATCTCGAGCAAGCGTTGTCGGCCCTGCTCGAGGCGGCCCCCGGCGGTCTCGAGCCCCGGCGTCTGGAGCGCCAGTTCAACCGCCTGCGCGAGAGCTGGCAGTTGCCGGATTCGGTGCTGGTGATTGCCACCCGTCAAGGGCAGCTGTTATTCGATCACTTACAGTGGCAGGCACTCAAGCGACAGGTGCTGGAGCGTCTGGCGCAGTTCCATGCGCAAGAGCCCGACCAGCTTGGCCCGGACCGGGACCGCTTGCGCCGCTTTACCGCCTTGCCATTGGAGCGCCCCGCGTTTGTCAGCTTGCTCGATGAGCTGCTGGGCGCAGGTGCGATCAGCAGCAGCGGCCCCTGGTTGCACCTGCCGGACCACCGGGTCCAGTTGAGCGACGCGGACAGCGCATTGTGGGAGCGTCTGTTGCCGCGCTTGTTGGCAGGTGAGTTCGACCCGCCCTGGGTACGGACCCTGGCCGGCGAGGAGGGTTGCGAAGAGGCTGATGTCCGGCTGTTGTTGCGCAAGCTGGCCCGGTTGGGCCTGGTGCATCAGGTGGTGCGTGACCTGTTCTACCCGGAGACGACGCTCAGGCGCATGGCAGAGCTGCTGTTGCGCCAGGCTGCGACTTCGCCGATAGTGCAGGTCGCGGCGTTTCGCGATGGTTTGGCCATCGGTCGCAAGCGCAGTGTGCAGATACTCGAGTACTTCGACCGCATCGGCCTGACTCGACGGGTCGGTGACCTGCGGCAGGTTCGTGCCGACAGCGCCCTGGCCCAACCGCAACACGGGCCCTGATTTCAAGGAAGGCAATCGCGCCCGGTGGCGCGGCCGGGCTTCAAACCCGGTTGGGGACGGCAGCCGTTCCCGGGCAGGTTCGACTCCCGCTGCCTTCCGCCACTTT
>NZ_JBOBDQ010000038.1:0-54127 GCF_050586565.1 Pseudomonas sp. WC1 | reverse complement strand
CGTGCCGACTCTGCCGCCGTTTTGAACTTGTGGCAGTTTTCATTAATGGCAAACAGGTTGGATGGGTCATTCGTTCCCCCTTCAAACTTCGGTATGCGGTGGTCAACCTCTGTTGCCGGTAGTCGTCGACCATTGCAGTCTTGGCACTGGCACAGATAGCGATCACGTTTTAGTACTGCCTTGGCAAGCTTGCGCCATGCCCAGTCATAGCCCCGCTGCTCAGCAGTGCCACGGCGCGGGTTGCTCCAACCAATCGCGAGCGAGGCATGCGCGCTGCAGTAACCATGGCTGTCACTTGTCTTGCCGGGACACATAGGTACTCGACAAGGGCGCTTAGCCTTGGGCGGCATAGATCAGCCCTCCACCTTCTTTCCCATGAAGCGGTCGGAATACTCACGAAGCTTGTCCACTCCCATGAAGCCAACCATGCAGCCTGCGAAGACGGATAGATTGGCAGGGAGCGCGAAGTACTCCAGTACAGGGAGCAGGCTCACTGCAATCAGCCCGCAAATGGCCCCTTCAAGTAGGACCTTGCGACCTCGGCCGCCTCCATAAATGACTCGAAACATCGCCACGGCAGCGGCTATGCCACCCGTGGAGAGTTGTGGCTGGTGGGCTGCCAGCCAAGCGAGTACCGCGGCCCAGAGGCCAGGGTCTTTCTCAGGCATATGGGCCATCTCGATTCCTCCCGATTGGGAGTGCAAATGAAAAAGGCCCGCCTATGTGGCGAGCCTTCGGGGTAGGTAGGGACTAGTTCAAGTATCCCTATTGCATGGGGCGCGAATCTGTTGATGCCCCAGTTTTGTTAGTTATCAGCGAGTGGCACGGCTGTGATACCAGTACAGATAGGCCAGACCGATGGGTGCGATGAATAGAGAGAATGTCCAGCACATCGCGATTGTAAAGCACTTCACCGCCATCATCGGCAATGCAGGTCCAGCGAAGACGTTACGGCCAACTATGTACTCGATCACGCCTTCGTAAACGAATCTTGCGTAGGGGTACAGCAATGTATTGATGACAACAAACGGGATGAAGCCTGGCTTACCCAAAATTCCGTGTGGAGTGTTAGCTACCAGTACGGCAAGGAACATGGCAACAAGGGCACCAAAGAAAGCATGGCGAATGTAGCAGCTACGGGTTAATCCGCCGAACGTCTTTTCAAACAGCGACCGCATAAGATCCCTCTCAAACGTTAAATGGGTCGCTACTCTATTCAGTCAGCTCATGCCGTGCAAGCCAATAGCCATCACGAAAAAAGCCCCGGCGAATGGCCAGGGCTCCCACTGTGTCGCGTTGCTTGCAAGCCGGACACGCTGCTATGAAAACAGAGCTATTCCATATGGACAACTCCTTTTGTTAAGCGGCATCTCTAAGGTCTTCCAGGACACAGTCAACCCAGGCCACACCGGCCTTGATCAGCTCTCGCGCCTTCATTTCACTGACACCATAGTGGCGCCCTACCCGCACCGCGGGCCATTTCGCACCGTAATACAACCAAATCATGTCGCCCATCATCTGGTCACGCCGGCAGAGCCTGGCCACGGCTCCATCTACGGCCATGGCAAGCTCATCGATAAGCGCATACGGCTTAGAGGCCGATGGAAGATGATCGCGCATCAGCGCGAAAGCAGGCGACGTATAGCCCGGAACCCCCATTCCATCCATCCGCCACCAGCCCCACTGTTCCAACATGTACTCGGTATCGCCTAATGGGCGGTGCAGCGGCTTTCTTGTGTTCATCCTTCAGTCCCCGGTGTAGTTGGTGCCGCCGGCGCCCAGCCGGTTGCCTTCCTGATACAACGCTTCCGGGCCAGTCGCCCGGAGCATCTTCAATTGCTCGATCTGCCGTGTCGCGGCCTGCAGCCTCATGCTGAGCTGGGTCACCAGATCATCTTGGGCCAGGGCCTCGCCAGTTGCAGCTGTTACCCAGCCCGAGGCATTGCAGCGTTCGCACGACAGCTCATAAAACAAGCCCTTGATAAGTGCTTTCCCGAAGCACTCCGGGCATTGAGCCAGCTCAATCGCCGGCTTCTTCAGTGCCGGTCCGTGGCTCTTTTTCATGCTTTCGAATCCTCGCTAGTAACAAATTCGGTAAGGTCGCTCGAAGCCACGCCATTAGCGGGCTGCGCGCCGTTATGAGAAATCTCGGATAAGGCCTCTGTAAGGCCGTGAATGGCACCGAAGCCAATGCCGTCTAACCAGGCGTGCCACTTCTCCAGGGCTGCCCGGCGCTGCTGCATGGCCTGGGTGTGGATGTAGGTGCTGGCGATCTTGCCCAGCGAGTGATTCAGCAGCATCTCGCCGATGTGGCCGTCGATGCCGAGGTCGGTCCATGTGCTGCGGGACACCTTGCGTAGGTCGTGACTGGTCCAGGCGCCCTGCCCCAACCGGGTGAAGACGGCACTGGCCTGCGTCTCGCTGAGCGGCAGCCCGCGTCGATTCGGGAACAGGAAGGCACCCTGGTAACCCTGAGCCTGCTGAATCGCCCTGTACCGGGTCAGCAGTGCTTGCAGTTGGGCGGTCAGAGGCAAGCGGTGCTCGGTGCGAGTCTTGGTGCTCGCCGCTGGAATGAACCACTCGGCCGCCGCCAACGAGACATCAGCCCACCGCGCCATGCGGGTCTCGCCGATTCGGGTGCCGTGGGCCAGCATCATCAGGGCCAACAGCGCATCGCCAGGGGTCGCATCGAAGGCGTGAGCCAGTTGCTGCATCAGCTCGGGTAGCTGCACGTCACGCAGGCGCGCCGCCTTCGGCAGGATCTTGGCCTTGGTGAAGTCATTGAAGCGCATCCCAGCCATGGGGTTCCCGTCGATCAGGCCCAGCTTCAAGGCCTGGCGGAAGGCGGTCAGCAACAGGGCGAACATCTGCCGCAGATACGAAAGCGACACATCGGCCTGAGCCGGCCACATCAGTTGCTTGTCGAGAGAGTCGGCACTCACGTCCGTAAGGGCCAGATCCGCCAGTCGCGGTTTCAGGTGCTGAGCGATTGCAGACCGTGCGCCTGCCTTGCGCTTCGCCGACAACGAGCGATCACGGGCCATCCGGTCGCCGTACCAGTCCAGCAGTTGGCCCACGGTACCCATGCCGGACGCCACGGGCGCGGTTGCCGGATCTCGCAGCAGGCGCCGACGCAGCGCGGGCAGTTCGGCAATCACCGCTGCAACGCCCAAGTCGGGCCAACGTGCGACCGGCACCCACTTCCTACCGCGCACCAGGTGCCACGTGCCACGTTCGCGAGTGATCCAGAACCGCAGGTACAGGCCAGGGTGACGAGGGTCGCGCAGGTCGCGTACGGCCTTGTCGGCAGCCTGCCGGCGAACTTCGGCCTCGCTGAACTTCACTTCCCGGGTCGCGCTCATGCGATCAGCACCCCCTCATGGAGCAAGGCGGCTTGGGTGCGCATCACTCCCTCGGCGTGGTACTGCCGCGCTGTATCGCGGTCGATATCGCGGCGACGGCCATCACAGACATCATGGCAGGCGCTGCACGCCCAAGCGCCCTGCATGTCGTGTGGCTTAAAGCCCACGCCGCAGGTGCCCGCCATACGGTAATGCGCAAGCACCGTAGTTTCTGGATTGCCGTTGCACACCTCAGGGATGCGCACTTGGCACTCCCGGCCGCGTGCAGCCTTGGTCAGTTTCGATTGCCGCATGGGCTGTCGTCTCCATGAAGGTCAATGACGGTGTAAGCGCTCGGCCACATGAGTTGGCCATGAACGATGGCCGCGTCTTCGTCGCGGTAGAGCGCAATGGGTGGATGCGAGGTACTGGAGAGCCCGAGCAGGTCGGAGCGGCAGTACAGCGCGTATCGGTATTCGGTGAGGTCAGGTGCGGGAAGCTCGATCATCGGCCGAGCATCCTGGATCGGATCGCCGCCAGGGCTTCATTCCCCACTTTTGGCGTGCGCTGGCCTGGCACCTCCGCAGGGAGAGCCAGCGGCATTCTCTGGAGCGGCTCACCTGCGACCAGGCGCCGAACGGCAATCGTGTAGTTGCGCTCGAAAAGCTTGGCGCTCACATCGGTAGCCAGCTTGTTCAGGTTCTCGAAACCACTTTCCTTGGCGGCGTGCCAGACCGCGTCATGGGTCCACTTGCCCTTCCCTGCCATGGCGGGATGCGCGTTACGGCAAGCCTCACGGAAGGCAACAGCCAGCGGGGGAAGACCCAGCATTTCCGGCGAAGGCTGGCACCACTCGATAAACTTCCCGGGCGCCGGGATGAATTCGCGGCCGGATTGCCGGCAGCGCATCAAACCGAACTGCAGTTGCTCCGGGGTGTTGATGCCAGCCTCGAGAAACGCGGTTAGCCACTGCTGCTTGGCCGCCTTGTACGTCGCTTCATCCGGCCATGCCTGCTTCCAGGCGCTGCAGATCGTGCGCAGATCGCGGAACAGGTCGTTGATCACCGCCGCAGTTTTGCGATTGAGCTCGGCCTTCACGTCGGCAGGCAGCGAATAATCCGAGGGGACGTATTGGCCAGCCTGGACCTTTGCCCACAAGCCATGGGCCACGGTTGCAACCTGATTCATTGACCGACCCCTTCCCCGATCCACGATGTGTCATCGTCATCGAAGCTGGAGCGCTGCGATCCGCCGGTGCGAGCAACGGGCGAGCGCGCAGCACGGGCGAGATCGGACTTCACCCAACTGACCAGGGCGGCCAGCCACTGCTTTTCGGTTTGGACCAGGCCCTTGGCATCGTGGTGGAGCACAAAGCCGGAAATGGCAACCGCGTTGAATTGATCTAGGGTCAGGCCTGCACGCCGGGCATAGGCTTTAAGCAGTTCCGGATTCGGTTCCCAGTCAAGGGACATTGCGAACGGCTCGCGCTGAGAGAGAGTAGATTGGTTCAATGACGGATTGGGTGCAGCTCCTGCACCCCGTTCGGTCGTGAGCTGCACCCCGTTCTGCTGTGAGCTGCACCCCGTGCGGTTTCCTGCACCCCGTTCAGGACGAGGTGCAGCAGATGCACCCCGCTTAATCAGTAGGTCGTAAACGACGGGGCGACGGTCGCGGCGATCGATATGGGCGGCAGCAATTGCCTGGTTGCCCTCAGCGATCCAACCGGCCTGGGCGAGCTCATCTAGCTTCAACCGCACTGTTCGCTCAGAAAGGCCGGTGTCGTCAGAGAGAGTCCCGGTAGAAGGGAAAGCCCCTCTTCCATCGCTGCCTGCGTAGTTGGCGAGGCAGAGCAGGACATGACGGGCTGCAGGATTCTCAAGTGCAGCTTTGGGAATGGCGAGTGCCCAGGTCATAGCTTGTACGCTCACGCTTGCCACCATTGCGATAGACATAGAGCGACAGGCGCAGCATTGCGCGCATCATGGGAGAGATGCATAATTAGTCCCGTTTGAAGTAGTAGAGAAAGCCGGGCTGCCACCCGGTTTTTTTATGCCTGCGATTCGAGTACTGGATGAATCAGCAGGTGTATTGGTCATCTAGTGGCTCATGACCCGACAATGCAAAATTCCCGTGTCAGGCCATCAGCTCAGGCCAAATCACATGCCAATCACTGGGGCGGAGCTGCCGCCTAGTCACCGCTCCAGCACTAGCTAGCTCGGTCTTAGCAGACATCTCTGCTGAAGCGGACTTATGTCCATAAGCAACCAGCCTCAGGTATGCCCGAGACGTTCCCGTTTGTGCGATCTGGTCATCAGTCGCCGTTTTGAGCCACTCCAGCAGCCCGTTGTTTCTGGTCCGCATGTCCGGGCCTCCATCATGGTCCGCCAAATTATTACCGACAGGTAATGATTAAACAATACCTACAGGGAATTTACCTTTTGGTAACGTTTTCAGATCATTGCTCAATGGAAATCTCAGATACCCGCCGCGATAATTTGCGGCTCCTCATGAACTCGCGCTTCGAAGGCAAGCAGGCCCGTATCGCTGACGCCCTAGGGAAAAGTGCGAACTACATTTCCCGGTGCCTCGCACGCCCTGATAGCGCAGGCGCAAAGAAGATCGGGGAAGACCTTGCCCGCGAGATCGAGGAAACCCTCGGCCTCCCTCGCTATGCGATGGATCAACCAGGGCTATCTGCTAAAGGCGTGACAGAAATTCAGGCGAATGCCGAGGTCGTCGGCTCATTTGACGTCTGGGACGACAACACGCCGCTGGCTGACGACGAGGTCTATGTGCCGTTTCTCAAGGAAGTAGAGCTTTCCGCAGGCCGGGGCCGCACTGCAGTGGAACAGGCTAGCGGCCGTAAGCTTCGCTTCGGCAAGCTAACCCTCCGCCGGCAAGGCGTTCAGCCGAGCGATGCCGTATGCGTGACCGTAAGCGGGAACAGCATGGAGCCAGTCCTTCCAGATGGGAGCACCGTAGGAGTAGATCAAGGCAGAACCGCAGTGGTAGACGGCAAGATGTACGCCATAAATCACGGCGGCCAATTGCGCGTGAAAACGCTATACCGCCTGCCAGGTGGTGGGGTACGCCTACGTAGCTATAACCGCGACGAACACCCAGATGAGGAGTATTCGGCGGAAGAGCTTGTCTCCAAGCAGATCCTAGTGATTGGCCGAGTGTTCTGGTACTCAGTGCTTCTTTAGCCTACCCCTACCCCAATCGAAGCCCGCCATCGCGGGCTTTTTTTCGCCCGCCTCAAAAAAGATTACCTATAGGTATTGACCAAATATGTTACCCAAAGGTAACTTTACTTCATCGCCGGATCGACATCGGCCAGCAACGAAGGCAGCGATGGACAGGCCTCAACTGTTCAGAGGGGTGGCAACTGCCCTGGGCGTGCAGCGTAAAGCGCCAAATCAGTTTTCCAGCGGGCAAGCGCCGCGGCTGGAGGATTCATTAGATTTCACTGACTGGCCTTCGACGTTGAGGGCCAGATAGGAAATCATCTTATGAGAGGCCCTATGAGTACCGATAACGCATTGATGACCAGTTTGCGCAATAGCTGCGCTGACGAACAGAAAGCCGTCATGGTAGTAGAAGAACTTGAAAATCGCCTGAAAACTGCGAAGGCATGGCTGACGGCAAAACAAGCTGAAGTCCACTTCGGTCTCGAAGCATTGCGTTAGGCTGCTATGAGTGGGGTGAAGAATGAATGACCGAAAGTCGTTAAGCAGTTTCTCTATTCCGGCACCTTCGCTAGAGGGAAGAATCGAAGCTGCACTGATGACCTTGGCCTGCCAAGGCAGCCCAGGGCTGAGAACAAAGCTTTCGCTAATGCATCCCAGCCTGGAAATCGATAAACAGCGCTGCCTCAAATACGCAACGGTGGTGCTCAGTAACTCAATAGCTGCTTCATTACAAGCTTTGCATCCGCAGCGGACTGCTCAGATTGCGAAAGAGTTAGCTGAATATCTTTCTGAACGATCCTAATGTCCGTGATGCCATGCCACATGCCGTTTTCAACGTAAATGGCATCTCCCACTTTGATGTCCTCATCACTCTCGTAGTACTCCGGACAAGAGTCATCAGAGTCGTACAGATACTCCAGTTTGTATCTACGCATATGCGATTCGCCCTCCTTTGCAGGCTGTGTTGTGTGAGAGCGCTCAGCCTACCGCAAAGCCCGTCACCTGGGCAGTGGTGAGCAGCCGGGGCTGACCGGCTCCCTTCCCTTGACTGCCAGGAACAGACTGGCCCGATCACCTGGTCTTCCCCAGCACCAGGCTGCATCGGAGAGCCCTTCCCGACCCTACATCAACATGTTCAGGGAGACAGGCGGGATAGGCTCTCCAATACAGCCCATCAAGGACCACTCATGGAAACGATCACCTGCGGCACATGGACAGGCCACCTTGGCAAAGGGCTGGCTCCCCGCGAGCTGGAGGCGCTGCTTGGCGTCGCCCAGGGCATGACCGCCAAACAGATCGCCCAGCAGATGCAGATCACTCCGGGCACAGTGGCCAACCGCATCGAGAACGCCATGTTCAAGCTCGGCGTAGCGCGTCGAGCAGCCGCCGTGGCTGAAGCAATGCGACGGCAGATCATCAGCCCACTATGTATCGCACTCGCCGGCCTTATCGCTATGCATGCGGTCATCGATGACAGCGACCCGTTACGCCGCGACCGTAGAGCGCCCGAGCGTCGTACTGCCCAGATTCGAATCGTGCGCAAGGCCGAGGCCTTCGAACACTACGCCTGAATCCCATCAGAGGATCATCCCATGCACCACACCATGCAACAGCGCGTGGACGGCCTGGCCGCCCTGCGTGCACGCTCCCTCATGGCTACTGCCGAGTTCTATGAGTTGATTGGCCGCCCTGCCCCAGTTCCCGAATCTTTGTTCCAGGCAGTCGCCAAGGGCAAGGCCTGGCACATCATCGAAATTGCCACCGGCAAGACCAAGAGATTCTGCTTTAGCCACCGTGCGGCCATGCGCCTTATTGAGGCAATGGAAGCAGGCAAGCGAACCAGCATTTCTCACCCTGCTGGTTAACAGAGGTGCCATACGGCGATGGACCAGGCAGAACGCGACCGGCGCCGGCGCGAGAAGTCAGCAAGGCACCAGAAAGAAGATCTGCGCTTGAAGGTTCGACCAGGGACTAAACAGGCCCTGCTGGAACTGATGGAGTGGGCCGGAATCGAGGAACAGGGCGAGGCAATGAAGCTGATGATTCATCATCTACATGGGCTGGGCCCGGGCGGCGCGCTGCCGCTGCTCACGCCTCCGCGCCACGAAATCACGGTGTCACCGACTGTGGCGCGGAAGCTTGAGAATTTCCGGGCGCGCGAGGCGCTCCGGATCACCGCTGATGGCTGATTACTTCACCTGCAGCTTCAGGTGCTCAAGGTACTTGCGGGCAGCAGTCTTTTCATCCGTGCCGGGCGGCCCATCGCTACCTGCAATACTGGAGCTTGCAGTTTCAAACATTAGATGCGTTGGAAATGTCGACTTGCTTGTTTTCAGTATTGCCATAAGCAGGTGCTCAAGAGCATCCAATTGCGCTTGTTGCTGGCTCATTTACCACTCCTTTTGATGTGTTCTCAGAGTCGACCTTTCTTTCTTAGCGAAACGATAAGGCTTGCGAACCGAGAAAGTGTTTCAGGATCCTCCGGCTTACGTACCAAGACGCGAAGCATGTTCCGCTCGAGGTTCCCGGGCGATGGCCACGAGAGCGTGAGAATGCCAACGCTATCTTCTGGATAGCTGATCAGACGAATTTCATGGAATACCGAAAGGTCGAGCCCTTGAAGCTCCTGCTCTTCTACGTGGATTGTCATCCCTGTCTCGCATGAGAAGTTAATCGAACCGTCTTCTTACCCCATCCCACCCCAAATTGCCACCATGCCGCCACCAGCACGGAGGGCGGCGCATGCCTTGGAGACGCACCATGCAACTCGACATCAACATCGAAGGGATCGTAGCCGATTCGGTAGCCGCCGCCCTGAGCCCGGAAAAGCTGCAGCCCATCATCGACAAGAACGTTGAAAGCGCGGTCACAAGCGCGATCCAAGAGCAATTCAACTGGAACTCGCCGTTCAAGAAGCTGCTGGAAGAGAGCCTGGCGGGCGCCATGCCTACGAAGATTACGGGCCTGGGCCGCTACGGGGATCTGGTGCTCAAGACCGTCTCCGCGATGATCAATGACTACCAGGAACAGGCGCTACGCCAGACCATTACGGAAAAGCTCGCCAAGGTGCTTGAGCCACTGCCAGCTCGCATCAAACTCTCGGAACAGATCGACCAACTGACCAGGGCCTTCGAAGACAGCCACCTTCGTGACAAGCACGGCAGCGAGGCGCCGACTTTCATTGTCGAGAAAGGCACGGGCTACTCGTCCACTTCCGAATACTGGCACCTCTATGCTGATGCCAACGAAGGGGTGGACAAGTATTCCTGCCAGGTGCAGATGGCGTTCACCGGTGAAGGTGAATGTTACTCCCTGCGTGTTGGCGAGACCGACATGAAGAAGTCGCTGATTCTTGGCAGCGCCTACGGTGCCGAGGCCCTGGTGCAGAACCTCTACACGGGTGGCACCAAGGTGGAATACGAGCAGGTGTACGTCGGCGACATCCGCTACAGCGAAGAAGCCTACGACTGACCCTACTACGCTGCCAGCAGCGCTTTAGGAGTCTGCCCCTTTTACCTGGCAGACCCCATTGGCTCGGTTCTTACCGGTATACGACACATCTGGCGAGCCGTCCGGGTTGATCGACAGCGAGATGGTCACGTCGCTGCCCTTGGCTTCGAAGTAGTTGTCGTTGAACTTCTTCAGCTTCCCTTCCTTGCCATTGATGTAGATCGGACCGCCCTTGTCGGCATGCACTTCGATGTTTCCTGGGCATGTGGCGTTCACCAGCGGAATACCAGCCTGGGCCGCGCCAGACACCACCAACAATGCCCCCAACACTAATCGCTTCATCTCACACTCCTTGAATGGACTGACAGAACTCGAAGCAATAGCTCAATTCGACGCTGCCCGCCAGCGCCTTCCCCTATTCAACGATGACGGCTGCGTCTGCGGGGAGCGCTGGCGGGCTAGTCTAAACTGGACATGAGAAACCACCGCGGAGCCAGCAGATGGACCCGTTAACCTCTGAGCAGTCTAAACCTCATGAAACTCCTGAAGACGTCGACCATCTCAGGTTTCATCGCGCCCATGAACATATGCACCACCCCTTTGGTAACGATGCATTTGCCCGAAAAGCCGAAGCTTTCGCCCGTTTCTTTGGTACACCATTTTTTCTGGGGTCCCAGTCACTAGTTGTTCTTATTTGGATGGGGATCAGCTTATCGGGGCTGTCAGCGTTCGATCCCTACCCCTTCATTCTATTGAATCTAGCGTTCAGTCTGCAGGCGGCCTACGCGGCACCTCTAATTCTTCTGGCGCAAACTCGCCAAGCCGACCGTGACAAAGCAACTTCCGATGCAGATGCAAGACATCGAGAGGCGATTGCCATGGACAATCAAAGACGGCAGCAGGACGCAGAGCTACACAGCAAGCAGCTTCTGCAGTTGTTGGAGCAAAATACACACCTCACGGAGGTAACAAAGCAGATGAGTGAGCGAATCGAAGTCCTTACTTTACAGATCCACTCACACTTACTTGCTTCATCAGGAAGAACATCCCGAGAATGAGTACATACATACTCTTTTCGCAGCAACCTATCTCTCTTCTATCGCTGGTCCCGTAGGCGGCACACAAGCGGGGAGCGCAGAGCGGCTGTAGTTCGGGCACGAAACACTCCCCAGGCAAGTGCCTGGGTCATCGTCTCTTCAGAGCGAGTATCGTAAACCTCCTCCAGCAATGGTATGCCCTCCGAGGCGTAAACACCGATGAACAGTTGCGTAACGCCCTTGGTGGAGAGCCGGACCTCAACGTCAATGCTTACGCCGTCGGCATAGGCCTCGGCATGACATCGAGAATGTAGCGCTGAGTTTGCCCAGCACCAGTACGTGGGGCCTCGAGCTCTCATTCTGGTTGTCCTTTACTATTGAGAACTTAGTAAGGCACACAAATCATTAGCGCACAGCACCACTGGACGGTTGGCCTGGACCGTTTCGCTATCGACAAACTCGCCTTAGCCTCTATTCACTGCCGCGATATGGCGGCCAAGGAATCGTCATGCTCGAAAGGACACCGATCAAGACGGAGGTCGAGCTGTGTGCGGCCTTCATCCAGTCGATGAATAAGCAGGCCGATTGGACTTGCTACCCCGAGGCTGCAGGCTTCGACATCCTGGCTGTGCACGCCAGCGGCAGACAGATCGGCATCAGCTGCATCCCAGACAGCCAGCTGCAGGCCGGCAACGAGCGCCAGCTCGCCCGAACGAACCCGAGGCAGCGGCAAGCTCCGCGTTCTGGAATGATGGATATGAGCTCTAAATTTGCATGGCTAGGAGCAGTCCAGCAGCCCCCTAGAGGTGATGCATCTCATCACCTAGGTCACCGATATTCAGAGGTAACGACTTGGCCAAGCATGGCTTAAGCCTCGCTTTGGTCTTTGTGATCCCCGGATGGCGGAGCACTGCATGCCAGAATATCAAGCGTGGCCAGCGTCTTCGCATAATCTGCCCAGTCGTCAAACGCCTTCTGCTGGACCAGCAGGGCCTCCCCCCACAGGGGGCCGCCGATCTGGCCGTAAGCGACTTGATTCATGATTGAAGATGTTGCGGTGTCCAGCTGTCGTAGCAGCTGGTACGCACGGTATTTTTGATCTGAATTAGGCATTTTTAGCCCCTAAACGCGTAACGCAAAAAGTGACCACCACATCAAGGATGAGTGGCACTACGCCATGTTGACAACGAAGCATCGCGCTTTTCTCCCTCCCCTCAACAATTCAAGCCTGCCGATATGCGCGGGCATGGAGAGCTATTGCCATGACGAAATACAAGCACACCCCAGGCCCCTGGGAAGCCCTGAACGAGACCGAGGTTTTCACCGGCCTGGGTGCCGACAGCGGCGACGGCGTGAAAGCACTCCCAACTGACGGTTGGATGATCGCCGACTGTGGCGATGCAATGACATTCACCGAGGTTGGGCTTGTTGAGCTCGCCTTGGATGTGCGCAGAGCGAATGCCCGGCTGATCGCCCAGGCACCGAACCTCCTGGCCGACTTGGTTGAGGCGGCCGCCCAGCTGCGCAAGTACGAAACCCTGCACCGCGCCAAGGCCACCACCGACAGCCTGGCCAAGGCCGAGGTAAACGCCGAACTGGCGTCGCGCTTCGAGCAGACCATCGCCCAGGCTACGGCCTGACACAACCTGCCGCCACCGGCGGCGTGGAGACCATCACATGCAAACCGAGATTCTTTCGGACGAAGAGCTAGCCGAGCTGACTGGCTATAAGGCCAGGGGATATCAGCGTCGCTGGCTAGAGGAACGTGGCTGGGTATTCGTTGAAACCCGCAGCGGGCGCCCACTGGTTGGCCGCCATTACGTTCGTATGAAACTGGGCATGAGCCTTGGAGTAATGCCAACGGCGTCACCACCACCTGTAGTCCCTGCGTGGACACCTGATATTTCGAAGGTGAGGTGAAATGCGCCCAAGGAAGACTGAGAACCGTGACCTGCCGCCCGGCATGTACCGGCGTAAGCGCACTAGTAAGAGCAAGAAAAACCCTGGCAAGGAATGGATCAGCTACTTCTACCTGGACAAGTCGGGCAAGCCCATACCGCTGGGCACCGATTTGAACCTGGCCCGATTGAAGTGGGCTGAGCTCGAAGCGAAACAGAAGCCTAGAGATTTGGTAACCATGGGCGCGATCTTCGACCGCTACGAGCGCGACATCATCCCGAAGAAGGCACCACGCACACAGAAGGACAACCTGGCGGAGATACGTCAGTTGCGCAACTACTTCGAAAAAGCCCCCATCGACGGCATCACGCCGGCTCATGTCGCGAAATATCGCGACGCCAGGACAGCACAAGTCAGGGCGAATCGTGAAATCGCCACCCTATCGCATATCTTCAACATCGCCCGAGAATGGGGCCTGACGACAAAGGAAAACCCGTGCCAGGGCGTGCGTAAGAACAAGGAAGTGCCGCGGGATTTCTACGCGAACGATGCGATCTGGAATGCGGTTTATGCAAAAGCAGTAGGTGAGCTGAAGGACGCCATGGACCTGGCGTATCTGACAGGCCAGCGCCCAGCGGACGTACTGCTGATGAGGCGGGACGACATCGAGGGCAATGCTCTCGTCGTGAAGCAAAAGAAGACCAACAAGAAGCTGCGGATCATGCTGGAAGTGGATGGCGTGGAAAGCAGCTTGGGCGCCCTAATCAAGAAGATAATGGAGCGCAACGCAGCACACGGGTCACCGTACCTGCTGCTGACTGAGACAGGGAAACGGGTCAGTGCATCCATGCTTCGTCATCGTTGGGATGACGCTAGGTATGAAGCGGTAAAGGAAACAGTCACAGCCGGTGACCAGTTGCTGGCAGGACGGATCGGCCAGTTCCAGTTCCGCGACATTCGCCCCAAAGCGGCCTCAGAAATTATCGATATTGACCATGCCAGCGTATTACTCGGACATACTAAAAGCGACATTACTGAACGAGTTTATCGCCGAATTGGCGCCCTTGCGAAACCCACTAAATAAACACCACCTCAATAGACAAATGCTCTAGGCCTAGAAATCGAACGCCAAAATAGAGCGATATCGATATATAGCCTAGCAAATAAAAATTATTGAAGCACCGGGCAGACGAGCTTGCAATTGCACAATGGGAAGTGTGCTAATTCACCTCTTAGCATTCTTGCCTGCGCCGGAGCTTGAGGTTTCGGCCTACCAGATCAGTCAAATGATGACGCAGTTAGCCACAAAGGATCATTCGACGATAATTGAGAATTCTTTATCTCAGCCATGCGTCGCGAGTGCTTTCGATTAGGTATATAAAGCGCACCCTCATCACCTTGCTTTTCTTCAATAAGATCATCGTGAAGCATTTCTCTCAACAAAGCCCTGATTATCTTATCGCTTTTAAACTCGCCCAGCCCCCTGAACAGAGCTCTTTCCTTCCTACCTGACCCGGGCTGAAAGAACAGCCTCTGAATGATGATGAGCAGGATTTTTTGACCAGGCTTCAGATTAGCATGAAGAATTGAGCTTGAGTTAGTAAGCTCGTCAAACTGATCAATATCATTACTTTCATGCAACCAGGTTGAAGCTTGGCTAATATTTCCTATCCCATGAACCCGCTTAATAATACATCCTTCGAAGGATACATTTGTAAAACTCTCCCCACCCACGTGAAGATTGTCAATTAACGAATCTCTGACCGTTAAGCTACCGATAGTGCGCTCAGCCAAATTCAAATCAACAATGTGAGCGTTATCAATGACGCAATTGATTGGCCCCTCATGCTCAGATGCGAGTAGAAGCGCCAGTATATCACCATTCAATATTCCGCTCGAATTAGCCTTCGCTCTCATGCGAAGATAAGGAAGAATGAGTGACGCACTTTGCGTAGATAGGAACTTGTTATAAGCAATACGAATACCAAATTCATTGGTTGGGTGCTTCCAGCTGCCATCAGTGACCCGCTCACCTTCAGCCACAATGTTATATATATCCTCCCCCTTGATCCCATTAAGAATATATGGATCCACAAAAACTCGATTATCAGATTCTGCCTCGTACCTACCTAAACAAGGAAGTCTCTGTAACACCTGTTGCGAGTTGGCATCTGGCTCTCTGCCAACCACCAGCCTATAACTATCAGATATTTCCTGCTGCGTAAGGGGACCATAATCATTAGCTTTAGTTCTAGCTATTCGCCCCAGTTGGGTTAAGATTTTTGACCAAACCTGGCTATCAAGACTTCTTTGAATCCCAACTTCCCTAACAGACAAATATTCAAAGAAAATAGACCAAAACTTATACTCAGAATCGCTCTCATTCTCCATAAAATCTTGGCGCTGACCTGAATCCCCTAATATACTCGCCATCAAAGGACGTTTTGGCAACCAACTTGGGAACACCCAAGTAGAGTCCCCAAAAAAACTCCTCATCTCGTTTTCGGTAAATTCTTCCTTGCAATGAACAACTACAACTTCTTCTTTCCTTACGCCCAAACAGGCAAGCATTTCCTTGTCAGAATTGAAATAATGCGGCCTACCCGAAACGACAAAATTACTTCCACGACTTGACGATAACTCACGAAACGGAGCGAGTGCTTCCATTCGTAATTCTTCGATTTTCGACTGATCAGAAGACCAGCTATTTATCCCTAGCTCATCAAACCCGTCAAACAACCAAGTTATCTTCCCATTAGGGGATAACTTGAGAAAATCGTCCCCCATTTGGGAGATCCCCAGATCGTCAAAATGGCGCCGCACCATCTCTGCACCGCGCTTTACTCCCCAACAATGCCGCAAATCGATTGCGATCATGTATCTAAGCTGATTACTGAAGCTCTCTCTATACTGTTCAAATAGCTCTTTCACCAATCTACTCTTGCCGGTACCATAATCACCCAGCAATATTATAGACCGCCCTTGGGATAGCATGCCCGCAATGTCTTTCAGACCAATCTGCGAATTATCTTTATCCAACCGATATGTAACTGACGTATATTTTCGCTGATCTGGCTCACCAGTCTTTGGATCTACCGCACTACCAAACCCCTTGTTTATACGGTAGTGAGCATAACTCTGGTAGTTAAACACATAACCTTCAAACTCCTGCGGAGTGAAGGCGGTTACATAGTTACTATCAGCCGTATGCCTGAGCTCATCAGACAGCCGATCAGCACTTATAAAAAAACACTCGGTATAAATACGATCCTGCAACAAAACAGGAGCAGCTAAAACGAATTTCGCGAGATCTTCGCGCAACTTCGAAAGAGTATTAGATTTCGTAACCTCAATCAAAACCCAATGGCGATCATTAATCTCAAGCACGCAATCAAAATGAATCCCATTGATCATTTTTGGCCCAGCAGTTCTTCCCCATTTGGAAGATGCTAGCCAGCGAACTTTTTTTTCCAGTGCCTGCCAATCCATCTGTCGATCTCCCTTTGTTCGACGGTCTCAGGTAGCCCAGAAGCTAAACTAATATCGTAAGGCCATCAATGGTTGACGTTACCCTGCGAGTAGAATCGGCCTTAGGAGCGCGGACACGCGAAAGTACGGAGAAGGGCTATGGTCAGATGCAAAATCGAGAGTATTGCCAGCGCTGACAAATCAAACCATTCCCAAGGGTGTTCCCATAGGTGGTTTTTCTGCGCCCAAAAACGCAAAAAGCCCTGAAAAATCAGGGCTTTGGATATGGCGGAAGCGTAGAGATTCGAACTCTAGGATAGTTGCCCATCGACGGTTTTCAAGACCGTTGCCTTAAACCACTCGGCCACGCTTCCAGCTGTTTTGCGGCGGCAATAATACCTTAATGTAACAAGCTGTCAAACTCTCTGTGTCGCGGCTTGCGACAGCTCTGATATGCTCTGCACCATACGTTCCATTACCGCAGGTCCCGGACCGCGGTCTCACCCCAAAGGAGTGCGCCATGCGCGAACAGGATTACGCCGTCCAACACGGCCAGCAGGTCGAGCAGCAGGAGGTCAGCAAGGTCCTGCGCAACACGTACAGCCTGCTGGCCCTCACCCTCGCCTTCAGCGGCATCATGGCCTTCGTCGCCCAGCAGATGCGTGTCGGCTACCCGAACATCTTCGTGGTGCTGATCGGCTTCTACGGTTTGTTCTTCCTCACCAACAAGCTGCGTGACTCGGCCTGGGGCCTGGTTTCTACCTTCGCCCTCACCGGCTTCATGGGCTTCATCCTCGGCCCGATCCTCAACCGCTACCTGGGCATGGCCGGTGGCGCCGAAGTGGTCAGCTCGGCCTTCGCCATGACCGCCCTGGTGTTCGGCGGCCTGTCGGCCTACGTGCTGATCACCCGCAAGGACATGAGCTTCCTCAGCGGCTTCATCACCGCCGGCTTCTTCGTCCTGCTGGGTGCCGTGGTGGCCAGCTTCTTCTTCCAGATCAGCGGCCTGCAACTGGCGATCAGCGCTGGCTTCGTGCTGTTCTCGTCGGTCTGCATCCTGTTCCAGACCAGCGCCATCATCCATGGCGGCGAGCGCAACTACATCATGGCTACCATCAGCCTGTACGTGTCGATCTACAACCTGTTCGTCAGCCTGCTGCAGCTGTTCGGCATCATGGGCCGCGACGACTGATCGAATCGGTTGCCAGCGCTTCAGGAAAAGCCCGCTTCGGCGGGCTTTTTCATGCCCGTTGAACAGCGCCAGGAACCTCACAAACATTGACTTAAAAGTCAGCTTATTAGCACCTTCCTCCGCGATTGTGCACCCATCGTGCTTGCCTCTACCGCAATGGCCGTTCTGCCCGTAGAATGCGCTCCTTTTTTCTTCCGGGGCGGCATTTTCCCATGAGTTCACACGAACACGGCCCAGGCTCGGCGGCGCCTGCCAATGAACTGGTCCTAGGCCTCGAGGACAAGCCTCGCTTGCTGATCGGCCTGCTGGCAGCACTGCAGCATTTGTTGGCAATCATCGTGCCGATCGTCACGCCAGGCCTGCTAATCTGCCAGGCGCTGGGCGTGTCGGCGCGTGATACCAACCTGATCGTGTCGATGTCGCTGGTGATCTCGGGCATCGCCACCTTTGTCCAGTGCAAGCGCTTTGGGCCGTTCGGCGCCGGGCTGTTGATCGTGCAAGGCACCAGCTTCAACTTCGTCGGCCCGCTGATCGCCGGCGGCGCGCTGATGGTCAAGCAGGGCACGCCAGTCGAGGGCGTGATGGCGGCGATCTTCGGCGTGGTCATCGCCGGTTCGTTCGTGGAAATGGGCGTGTCGCGCATCCTGCCCTTCGTCAAGCGCCTGATTACCCCTCTGGTGACCGGCATCGTCGTGCTGATGATCGGCCTGACCTTGATCAAGGTCGGCCTGATCAGCATGGGCGGCGGCTTCGGCGCCATGGCCAACGGCACCTTCGCCGATGGCGAGAACCTGCTGCTGTCGGGCGTGGTGCTGGCGATCATCGTCATCCTCAACCGTGTCCCGGTGGTATGGATGCGCAGCTGCGCCATCGTCATCGCCCTGGCTGTGGGCTACGCCCTGGCCGGCTACCTGGGCCGCCTGGACTTCACTGGCATGCACCAGGCCGCACTGTTCCAGGTGCCGACGCCGTTGCACTTCGGCCTGGGCTTCTCCTGGTCGCTGTTCATCCCGATGCTGGTGATCTACCTAGTCACCTCGCTGGAGGCCATCGGTGACGTGACTGCGACCAGCAAGGTTTCACGCCAGCCGGTCGAAGGCCCGGTGTGGATGCAGCGGATCAAGGGCGGGGTGCTGGTCAACGGTGCCAACTCGCTGCTGGCGGGCCTGTTCAACACCTTCCCCAGCTCGATTTTCGCCCAGAACAACGGCGTGATTCAGCTGACCGGCATTGCCAGCCGCCATATCGGTATCTGGATCGCCGCCATGCTGGTCCTGCTGGGCCTGTTCCCGTCGGTTGCCGGGGTGATCCAGGCAGTGCCGGAGCCAGTGCTCGGCGGCGCGGCCATGGTGATGTTCGGCGCCGTCGCGGCCTCGGGTATCAATATCCTCGCCAGCACCCGCCTCGACCGCCGCGCCCTGCTGATCATCGCCGTGTCGCTGTCGCTGGGCCTGGGCGTGGCCCAAGTGCCGGAGTTCCTCGCGCACATGCCGTCGGCGCTGCGCAACGTACTGGAGTCGGGTGTCGCCACCGGCGGCATCTGTGCCCTGGTGCTCAACTGGTTCCTGCCGGAAAGCAAAGACCAGGCCTGAGCCCCGCCAGCCAGAGCAGAAGCCCGTGCCCACCCGCACGGGCTTTTTGCTTTATCATGGCCGCATTCATTTGCTCGAGCCTTACATGAAATTCGCCATTGCGGTCTTTTCCCCGGCCCATGCGCCCTCCTCCCGCCGCGCCTTGCGCTTTGCCGAGGCGGTGCTGGCCGGCGGGCATGAAATTGCCCGGCTGTTCTTCTACCAAGACGGGGTGCACAGTGCCTCGGCCAATATCGTCGCGCCCCAGGATGAGCTGGACGTGGCCGCGCAGTGGCGCGCTTTCGTCAGCGATCACCGGCTCGACGCCGTGGTGTGCATTGCCGCCGCCCTGCGCCGGGGTGTGCTCGACGACACCGAGGCCAACCGTTACCAGCGCCCGGCGGTGAACCTGCCGATGCCGTGGGAGCTGTCCGGCCTGGGCCAGCTGCACGAAGCCGCGCAACTGGCCGACCGCCTGGTCTGCTTCGGAGGTGATTGAAATGGCCAAGTCCTTGCTGATCATCAGCCGCCAGGCGCCATGGAGCGGCCCGTCCGCTCGCGAAGCCCTGGATATCGCCCTGGCCGGCGGCGCCTTCGATTTGCCGCTGGGCGTGCTGTTCCTCGATGACGGCGTGTTCCAGCTCGCCGCCGCACAGCAGCCAGACGCCGTGCAACAGAAGAACCTGGCCGCCAACCTCCAGGCCCTGCCGATGTTCGGTGTGGAGGAATTGTTCGCCTGTGGCCACAGCCTCGCCCGCCGAGGGCTGGACAACGATGCCCTGTCACTGCCGGTGGAAGTGCTCGACAACGCCGCACTGACCGCACTGATTGCCCGTTTCGACCAGGTGGTGACGCTCTGATGACGACCCTGCACGTAATCGCCCATTCGCCCTTCGGTGACGAGCGCCTGGCCAGTTGCCTGCGTCTACTTGGCCCGCAGGACGCGCTGCTGCTGTGCGGTGACGCCACCTACGCGCTCAAGGCCGGCACCGAGCCCTTCGCTGCCCTGCAGGCCGCCAATCTCGGCGAGCGCCTGTTCGCCCTCGCCGAAGACCTGCGGGCCCGCGCCCTCGACAGCCAATTGGCCAAGGCAGTGGACTACCCAGCCTTTGTCGAGCTCACCCTGCACCACGACAAGGTCAACAGCTGGCTATGAGCACCCTGACTGTCGGCGAGCGCAGCATCGCCCTGGACAAGGACGGCTTTCTGGTCGAGCTGCAGGACTGGTCCCCCGAAGTCGCCGAAGCCCTAGCCACGCGCGAAAGCATCGCCCTGACCGCAGACCACTGGGAAATCCTCGAGCTGCTGCGCCAGTTCTACCAGGAGTACCAGCTGTCGCCGGCCACGCGCCCGCTGATCAAGTACACCGCGCTCAAGCTCGGCGCCGAGAAAGGCAACAGCCCGCACCTCAATCGCCTGTTCAACGGCACCCCCGCCAAACTCGCCGCCAAACTGGCGGGCCTGCCCAAGCCGACTAATTGCATATGACCGAGTCCCTGCTGAACGAAGCACGCCCACTAACCCTGCAAACCCCGGCCGAACACCCTTTCGCCGAGTTCGTGCGCATCCTCGGCAAGGGCAAGCGTGGCGCCCGCGGCCTGACCCGCGAGGAAGCCCGCGCCGCGATGACCCTGCTGCTCGAGGGCAAGGTCGAGGACACCCAGCTGGGCGCCTTCCTGATGCTGCTGCGGCACAAGGAAGAAAGCGCCGAGGAGCTGGCCGGCTTCACCGAGGCCCTGCGCACCCACCTGCACGCCCCCCGCATCGCCGTCGACCTCGACTGGCCCAGCTACGCCGGCAAGAAGCGCCACCTGCCGTGGTACCTGCTGGCGGCCAAGTGCCTGGCGGGCAACGGCGTGCGTATCTTGATGCACGGCGGCGGTGCCCATACGGCGGGCAGGCTGTACACCGAGCAACTGCTCGACCTGCTGGGCATTCCGCTGTGTCGCAACTGGACGGCCGTGGAGCAAGCCCTGTCCAGCCATCGGCTGGCCTTCTTCCCGCTGCAGGACTGGGCGCCGCAGCTTCAACGCATGATCGACCTGCGCAACACCCTGGGCCTGCGCTCGCCCATCCACTCCCTCGCCCGGGTGCTCAACCCTCTCGGCGCCCGCTGCGGCCTACAGAGCATCTTCCACCCTGGCTACCAGGCGGTGCACCGCGAGGCCAGCCGCCTGCTCGGCGACCACGCCGTGGTGATCAAGGGCGACGGTGGCGAGATCGAGGTCAACCCGGATGTCATCAGCCACCTGTATGGCACTTCGTCCGGCGAGGCCTGGGACGAGGAGTGGCCGGCCCTCAGCCCTCAGCGCCATGTGAAGCCAGCCAGCCTGCAGCCCGAGCACCTGCTGGCGGTATGGCGTGGCGAGGCACAGGACAGCTATGGCGAGCTGGCCGTGGTCGCCACTATGGCCCTCGCCCTGCGCGGGCTGGGCCAGGGCCGCGAGCAGGCGTTCAGCTGCGCTCGCGACTACTGGGGCAACCGTAGAAGCATCGATTAAGCCGATAGATACGACGCGGTCTTTGCGCTATTTATTCGAACGCTTTTCACTAGACTGAGCTCCAACGACAAACGACTTTGTTCCGAGGAGCTTTGCAATGGGCCTTTTGATCGACGGCCATTGGCATGACCAGTGGTACCAGACCAGCCAGGATGGCGCGTTCAAGCGCGAGAACGCCCAGCGCCGCAATCAACTGCCCGCCGCCGAGGCCGGCCGCTATCATCTGTATGTGTCGCTGGCCTGCCCCTGGGCGCATCGCACCCTGATTTTCCGCGCCATCAAGGGCCTGGAACCGCTGATCGGTGTCTCTGTGGTCAGTTGGCTGATGGGCGAGCACGGCTGGACCTTCGACCAGCAGCAGGGCTCCAGCGGTGATCATCTGGACGCATTGCAATACCTGCACCAGCGCTACACCCAGGACGACCCGCATTACACCGGGCGCGTGACCGTGCCGGTGCTGTGGGACAAGCAGGAGAAGCGCATCGTCAACAATGAGTCGGCCGAGATCATCCGCATCTTCAACAGCGCGTTCAACGAACTGACCGACAACACCCTGGACCTGTACCCCGAGCCGCTGCGCGCGACCATCGATGCGCTCAACGAACGTATCTACCCGGCCGTGAACAACGGCGTGTACCGCGCAGGCTTTGCCACCGCGCAAGAGGCTTACGAGGCCGCCTTCGACGATGTCTTCAACGAACTGGACCGCTTAGAGGCGCTACTGGGCCGCCAGCGTTACCTGGCCGGTGAGTACCTGACCGAAGCCGATGTGCGTCTGTTCACCACGCTGGTGCGTTTCGACGCGGTGTACCACGGTCACTTCAAGTGCAACCTGCGCCGCTTGAGCGACTACCCGAACCTGTCCAACTGGCTGCGTGAGCTGTATCAATGGCCGGGCGTGGCGGACACAGTGAACATGGAGCACATCCAGAAGCACTATTACATGAGCCACAAGACCATCAACCCGAACGGGATCGTCCCCAAGGGGCCGCTGCAGGATTTCGGCTTGCCGCATGATCGGGAGCGGTTAATGGGCAAAGGGATCTGGAAGGCTTGATAAAGCTGGGGCTGCTTTGCAGCCCATCGCCGCGGTTCGTCGCCACGACAAGCCGGCTCCCACAGGGGTTTGTATGATCCTATGCGAGCCGGCTTATCGTGGCGATGGGCCGCAAGGCGGCCCCAGTCATTTCAGACGTCTTGCGAGCCTTCGAACCACGCCAGTTTCTCGCGCAACTGCACCACTTCCCCGACGATCACCAGGGTCGGCGCATGCACTTCGTGGCGTGCCACCAGCGCCGGCAGGTCGGCCAGGGTGCCGGTGAACACCCGCTGGTTGCGAGTGGTCCCCTGCTGCACCAGCGCGGCCGGCGTACTCGCCGCACGGCCATGGCGGATCAACTCGGCGCAGATGGTCGGCAAGCCGACCAGGCCCATATAGAACACCAAGGTCTGGGCCGGAGCCACCAGGTCATTCCAGGGCAGGTTGCTGGTGCCATCCTTCAGGTGGCCAGTAACGAAGCGCACCGACTGGGCATAGTCCCGGTGGGTCAGCGGAATCCCGCCATAGGCCGAACAACCACTGGCTGCCGTGATGCCCGGTACCACCTGGAACGGAATACCCTCGTCGGCCAGCTCTTCGATCTCCTCGCCTCCCCGGCCAAAGATGAACGGATCGCCACCTTTGAGCCGTAGCACGCGCTTGCCCTGGCGAGCCAGGTCGACCAGCAGGCGGTTGATCTTATCCTGCGGCACGGCATGATCGGCGCGGCGCTTGCCGACATAGATGCGTTCGGCGTCACGCCGGCACATCTCGATGATGGCCGGGGCCACCAGACGGTCGTAAAGCACCACATCGGCTTGCTGCATCAGGCGCAGGGCGCGGAAGGTCAGCAGGTCCGGATCGCCCGGCCCCGCGCCCACCAGGTACACCTCGCCGCCCTGCTGCACCGGCGCGCCATCGACCATCGCCTGCAACAGGCGCTCGGCCTCGGCGCCCTGCCCGGCCAGCTGACGTTCGGCGATCGGGCCCTGGAACACGGTTTCCCAGAAGCCGCGACGCTGGTTGACATCCGGGTACAAGGCCTTGACCCGCTCACGGAAGCGTGCGGCCAGGCCGGCAAGTTCGCCATAGGCGGATGGAATCCAGGCTTCCAGCTTGGCGCGGATCAGCCGCGCCAGCACCGGAGCGTCGCCGCCGCTGGAGACCGCCACCACCAACGGTGAACGGTCGACGATGGCCGGGAAGATCACCGTGCACAGGGCCGGAGCGTCCACCACGTTGACCGGCAGGCTGCGCGCCTGGGCCTCGGTCGAGACCTGGGCGTTGAGCGCCGAGTCGTCGGTCGCCGCGATCACCAGCCGGCAGCCGTCCAGGTCCGAGGCCTGGTAGCCACGCACCAGGACCTCGCCCCCGCCCTCACGGGTCAGCGTGGCGAGCTGGCCGTCGACCTCAGGCGCCACCACCCGCAGCGCGGCGCCGGCGTCGGCCAGCAAGCGCGCCTTGCGCAAGGCGATCTCGCCGCCGCCGACGACCAGCACACGGCCACCCTGCAGCTTGTGGAACAGCGGCAGGTAGTCCATTCAGCGAATGACCTCGACGCCACCCATGTACGGCTTGAGCACTTCAGGCACACGGATCGAACCGTCAGCCTGCTGGTAGTTCTCCAGCACGGCGACCAAGGTACGGCCAACGGCCAGGCCCGACCCGTTGAGGGTGTGCACCAGCTCCGGCTTGCCGGTTTCCGGGTTGCGCCAGCGGGCTTGCATGCGACGTGCCTGGAAGTCACCGCAGTTGGAGCAGGAGCTGATTTCGCGGTACTTGTCCTGGCTTGGCACCCAGACTTCCAGGTCGTAGGTCTTCACCGCGCCGAAGCCCATGTCGCCGGTGCACAGCGCCAGTACGCGGTACGGCAGTTCCAGCAACTGGAGCACGCGCTCGGCGTTGGCGGTCAGGCCTTCCAGGGCTTCCATGGATTTCGCGGGTTCGACTACCTGGACCATCTCGACCTTGTCGAACTGGTGCTGGCGGATCATGCCGCGGGTATCACGACCCGAGGCGCCGGCCTCGCTGCGGAAGCACGGGGTGTGGGCGACCAGCTTCAGCGGCAGCTGCTTGGCGTCGAGGATTTCACCCGCCACCAGGTTGGTCAGCGACACTTCGGCGGTCGGGATCAGGTAGAAATCGGCCTCGCCTTCGCGGGTGATCTTGAACAGGTCTTCCTCGAACTTCGGCAGCTGGCCGGTGCCCTGAAGGGCCGGGGCCTGCACCAGGTACGGGGTGTAGTGCTCCTCGTAGCCGTGCTCGCCGGTGTGCAGGTTGATCATGAACTGCGCCAGGGCGCGGTGCAGGCGGGCCACCGGGCCACGCAGCACGGCAAAGCGGGCGCCGGACAGCTTGGCCGCGGCCTCGAAGTCCAGGCCACCGCTGACCTCGCCCAGGGCGACGTGGTCCTTGATCTCGAAATCGAAGGCCTTCGGCGTGCCCCAGCGGCGCACTTCGACGTTGTCGTCTTCGCTGGCGCCGACCGGCACGCTGGCGTCGGGCAGGTTGGGGATGGTCAGCAGGATGCCGTCCAGTTCCGCCTGGATACCGTCCAGCTCGGTCTTGCCGGCGGCCAGCTCGTTGGCCATGCGCTCGACGTCGGCCATCAGCGGGGCGATGTCCTCACCCTTGGCCTTGGCCTGGCCGATGGACTTGGAGCGGGCGTTACGCTCAGCCTGCAGTTGCTCGGTGCGGGTCTGCACCGCCTTGCGGCGCTCTTCCAGCGATTCGATGCGCGCGACATCCAGGCTGAAGCCACGGGAGGCCAGGCGGTCAGCCACTTCCTGAAGTTGGCCGCGTAACAGTTTGGAATCGAGCATATCGTTCTCTCGTTATAAGTAGGTGTTGGTTCAGAATCGGGTCAGGGACAGGCCGGCCCAGGTCGCGAGCAGGCCGCCCACCACGCTGATAATGGTATAGCCCAAGGCCAGCGGGACCTGCCCGCTTTCCATCAGGCGCACGGTATCGAGCGAGAAGGAGGAAAAGGTGGTCAGGCCGCCGAGAAAGCCGACGATCAGCCCGGCGCGCAGCTCGACCGGCACCAGCGGCTTGTGCAGGAACAGCCCGTACAACAGGCCGATCAGCAGGCAGCCGACCAGATTGACCGCCAGCGTACCGGCATAGAAGTGCCGTGGCCAGTGGGCCGCGACCCAGTTGGCGGTGGCGAAGCGCAACAGCGTGCCGGCGATGCCGCCGGCGCTGACTGCGGCAATCAGTGCAATCACGGTTTTCTCCGCTGGCGCTGGCTGGCGCGATCGAGTTCGGCCAGGTGCTTGAGCTTCTCGCCGATTTTCAGTTCCAGCCCGCGGGGCACTGGCTGATAGTACTGGCGCGGTTCGAGCTGCTCGGGAAAATAGTCCTCACCGGCGGCATAGGCGTCCGGCTCGTCATGAGCGTAGCGGTACTCCTCACCATAGCCCAGTTGCTTCATCAGCTTGGTTGGCGCGTTGCGCAGGTGCAGCGGCACCTCCAGCGAACCGTGCTCGGCTGCCTCGCGCATTGCCGCCTTGAAGCCCATGTACACGGCATTGCTCTTCGGCGCGCAGGCGATGTAGGTGATGGCCTGGGCCACCGCCAGCTCGCCTTCGGGGCTGCCCAGGCGCTCCTGCACGTCCCAGGCTGCCAGGCACAGGCTCAGGGCACGGGGATCGGCGTTGCCGATGTCCTCGCTGGCCATGCGCACCACACGCCGGGCGATGTACAACGGGTCGCAACCACCATCGAGCATACGTGCATACCAGTACAGCGCACCGTCAGGGTTGGAACCACGCACCGACTTATGCAGCGCCGATATCTGGTCATAGAACGCCTCGCCGCCCTTGTCGAAGCGGCGGCGGCTGTCACCGAGCAGGCTCTGCAGCAGCTCGACGTCGATCTCGCCGCCATCTTCAGCCAGGTCCGAGGCGTTCTCGAGGAAGTTGAGCATGCGCCGGCCATCGCCGTCGGCGGCGGCCATGAGCATCTTGAAGGCTTCGTCACCCACCCGCAGGTTGCGCTTGCCCAGGCCGCGCTCCTCGCTCAGGGCGCGATCGACCAGTTTGCGCAGCGCGGCCTCATCCAGGCTCTTGAGTACATAGACCCGCGCCCGCGACAGCAGCGCGTTGTTCAGTTCGAAGGACGGGTTTTCGGTAGTCGCGCCGATGAAGATCAGCGTGCCGTCCTCCACGTAGGGCAGGAAAGCGTCCTGTTGCGACTTGTTGAAACGATGCACTTCATCGACGAACAGGATGGTGCGCCGACCATACTGGCCGGCCTGCTGCTTGGCCACCTCGACGGCTTGGCGGATCTCCTTGACCCCAGCCAGCACCGCCGAGACCGTTTCGAAGTGGGCGTCGCAAAACTGCGCCAGCAGCCGCGCCAGGGTGGTCTTGCCCACCCCGGGCGGGCCCCAGAAGATCATCGAGTGCAGCGCACCCTGCTCCAGCGCCTCGCGCAGCGGCTTGCCGCGCGCCAGCAGGTGCTCCTGGCCGACATACTCGTCCAGGTTCGACGGGCGCAGGCGGGCGGCCAGGGGCTGGGCGACGGGTTCGCTTCGAAACAGGTCCATCACAGGCTCCGCTTACTCCTTGATGACGTCCGCGCCTTTGGGGATGTCGAACTTGAACTTGCTGTCCGGCACCGCCTGGTTGGCCTTGACGCCATTGAACAGGATGTTGGTGCGCTGGCCGACGCTGTCGATCAGCTGCATATCATTGATCAACCCCCGGCGGAACGACACGCGCAGCGAGTCGAACAGGGTGTCCTTGGTCTTGGGTTTCAAGGTGAAGTCCATGACCTCGCCCTGCTCCTTGGAGGTGATGTCGAAGCTCTGACTGATCTTCGAGACGTCACCGGACAGCAGCAGCGCCGGCGTCTGGTTCAGGCGCACATCGAGCTTCTTGACGGTGGCCTGCTCCAGGTCCGGGTCCCACAGGGTGACGTTCTTGCCGTCGGACACCACCACTTGCTCCTGGGGCGCGTCGGTATGCCAGTAGAACAGGCCCGGACGCTTGACGGTCATCTTGCCGCTGGTCTCCTGCAGACTGGTGCCACCAGCATCCAGGGTCAACTGGGAGAAATTGGCTTCGATGGTCTGCGACTTCTCCAGCAATTGCGTCAGGCGCTGGACGTCCTGTTCGCCGGCGTGGGCCGACAGGCTGGCCGTGGCCAGGGCAGAAACCAACAGCATGCGAATCGCGCGCATGGAAATCCTCATTGCACAGTGAAGGGGCCGGGCGCCGTCTATGGCGCCCGACAGGTTGTTCATCAATCGCGTGGGCCGCCCGGAGCAATCACTTCCCGCGAGCCGTTGCTGTTCATGGGGGTAACCACACCGGCCATCTCCATCGCCTCGATCATGCGCGCGGCGCGGTTGTAGCCGATCTTGAGCTTGCGCTGTACCGCCGAGATCGATGCCCGGCGGCTTTCCAGCACGAACTGCACCGCTTCGTCGTACAGGGCATCGCTTTCCGAGTCTTCGCCATCGCCGCCACCACCGCCGCCGTCGAAGCCGCTGCCGGCCTCTTCGACACCATTGAGGATGTCGTCGTTGTAGTCCGGCGCGCCACGCAGCTTCCACGCTTCGACGGTGCGGTGCACTTCGTCGTCGGAGACGAAGGCGCCATGCACGCGGATCGGCAGGCTGGTGCCCGGCGGCATGTAGAGCATGTCACCGTGGCCGAGCAACTGTTCGGCGCCGCCCTGGTCGATGATGGTCCGCGAGTCGATCTTGCTCGACACCTGGAACGCCATGCGGGTCGGGATGTTGGCCTTGATCAGGCCGGTGATTACGTCCACCGACGGGCGCTGGGTGGCGAGGATCAGATGGATGCCGGCGGCACGGGCCTTCTGGGCGATACGCGCGATCAGTTCCTCGACCTTCTTGCCGACGATCATCATCATGTCGGCGAATTCGTCGACCACCACCACGATGGTCGGCAGGGTCTTCAGCGTCGGCGGCTCGTCGTCCATGCTCTCGCGACGGTACAGCGGGTCGTGGATGACTTCGCCGGCTTCCTGGGCATCCTTGATCTTGCGGTTGAATCCCGCCAGGTTGCGCACGCCCATGGCCGCCATCAGCTTGTAGCGCCGCTCCATCTCGGCGACGCTCCAGCGCAGGGCGTTGGCGGCATCCTTCATGTCGGTGACCACCGGGCACAGCAGGTGCGGGATGCCTTCGTAGATCGACAGTTCGAGCATCTTCGGGTCGATCATGATCAGCCGCGCGTCTTCCGGGCCGGACTTGAACAGGATCGACAGGATCATCGCGTTCACACCCACCGACTTACCGGAGCCGGTGGTACCGGCCACCAGCAGGTGGGGCATCTTGGCCAGGTCGGTGATCACCGGCTTGCCGCCGATGTCATGGCCCAGGGCCAGGGTAACCGGCGACTTGTTCTCGTCGAATTGCGGCGACGACAACACCTCGGAGAAGCGCACCATCTGGCGGTTCTCGTTGGGGATCTCGATGCCCACGGTGGTCTTGCCGGGGATCACCTCGACCACGCGCACGCTGGTCACCGCCAGCGAACGCGCCAGGTCCTTGGCCAGGTTGGCGATGCGGCTGACCTTCACGCCGGCGGCCGGCTGGATTTCGTAACGGGTGATCACCGGCCCCGGATGGATCGAGTCCACCGCGACTTCCACGCCGAATTCCTTGAGCTTGATCTCCAGCAACTGACCGACACCGGCCAGGGACTCAGGCGAGTACTCGATCTTCTTCTGCTCGGCCGGGTCAAGGATGGAAATGGACGGCAAGGTACCTTCCACCGCGCTGTCGATGAACAGCGGCGCCTGTTTTTCCTTCATGACCCGCTTGCTCGGTTCCGGCGCCTTGTCCGCGGTCGGCGGGATGATCACCGGGGCGGCGGGCTGGGTGCGAGCTACCACGGTTTCGCGCGGCACGACCGATTCGCGGGCCACGGCCACTTCGCGCGGCACCACTGGGCGGGCCGGCGGCTCGTCGCGCGTCATCACAGGCTCGGCGCGCTCGCGCAGCTGCGCCTTGGCCGGCTCGCGCCTGTCGCCTTTGCCGCCCAGGTCAAAGACCGGGTCGTCGACTTCACGCAGCTGGGCTTCCAGGCGCTTGCGCTCGTTGCGTGCTTCCCACCAGCGGCTGGCTGCGCCTTGCACCAGTTCGAACAGGTCAAGGGTAATCTTGCCCGTCAGGTCCATCACTTTGAACCAGGACAGGTCGGTGAACACCGTCAGGCCGAACAGGAACAGGGCAATGAACATCAGCGTGCTGCCCTGCACGTTCAACAGGTTGCGCGCCAGATCGCCCAGGCTTTCGCCCAGTGCGCCGCCAGCGGAGAACGGGATGTTCGCCGAGGGATGGAAGTGGATATGCGCCAGCGCCGCGCCCGACAGCACCAGGAACACCAGGCCGATCAGACGCCAGGAGAACAGCCAGCCGCTCCACTGCCAGGGCTGATGCCGCTCGCGGAAGATCTGCCAGGTCTTGATTGCCAGCAGCAGCGGGAAGATGTAGGCGAAGTAGCCGAGCACCATGAACAGGATGTCGGCGAAATAGGCCCCGGCACGGCCAGCGGCGTTCTGTACCTGCTCGGCGTTGCTGGTATGGCTGAAGCCCGGGTCGGCGGTGTCGTAGGTGACCAGTGCCATCCACAGGTACAGGCACAGGGCGCCAACGGCAATCAGCGCACCTTCCTTCAGGCGGTAGTGCAGCTGCTGCCGCCACAGGGGCACTGGCAAGGGGGCTGGAGTTGCGGTGGATTTCTTCAAAACGCGTCTATTCCTGCGCGTGCTGCGCGTCCAGTAGTGATTGGCCGGTCACCGGCCAATGAACCACTACTTTTAACATTACTGCCCACCCGCCGCCATGGCGGCACGCTGTATGGCGCGTGAACGGGGCGACTTTCATATGGATGCAATTTGAGCATGCATTTTCTTTTGTGACAAAGGCTTATGCTGTGTTTTTGCACAGGTGTGACAGCAAATGTGCCAGATGGTGCCGATGGCGGTGCGAATGCGTGAATTATCGGCAGTCGATTTTGCCTGGGCAGCCCCGTCGCTGGGCATGCCCCGGGATGACGGTCGTTGACCTCATCCACTAGCCACGCCATGCTGGGCGCTCTCCCCTCCCCCGCCGCCCAAGAACACCATGCTCACCTGGCTGACCCGCGACTCACTGACCTTCCCGCCTCTGGAAAAGGCCCTGCACGACCCCAACGGCCTGCTTGCCGCCGGCGGCGACCTAACCCCGGATCGCCTGGTCGCAGCCTACCGCCACGGCTGCTTCCCCTGGTATCAGGACGGCCAGCCGATCCTCTGGTGGTCGCCCGACCCGCGTACCGTGCTGCTTCCGGACGAACTGCATGTCTCACGCTCGCTGGCCAAGCTGATCCGCCAAGGCCGCTACCAGGTGAGCTTCGACAGCGACTTCCCGGCGGTGATTGCCGCCTGCGCCGCGCCCCGGGATTACGCCGATGGCACCTGGATCACCGACACCATGCGCGCCGCCTACTGCGAGCTGCACCGCCGCGGCATCGCCCATTCGGTCGAAGTACGCCGGGAGGGTGAACTGGTCGGCGGCCTGTATGGCCTGGCCATGGGCCAGCTGTTCTTTGGCGAATCGATGTTCAGCCGCGCCGACAATGCCTCCAAGGTGGGATTCGTGACACTGGTCGAGCACCTGAAGCAGGCAGGCTTCGTGCTGATCGACTGCCAGATGCCGACCGACCATCTGCACAGCCTGGGTGCCCGCGCCATCAGCCGGGCCAGCTTCGCCGATTACCTGGCGCGCCATCTGGACCAGCCCAGTGCGGCCAGCTGGGTTGCCTAGGCGAGTTCCCGGAGCTGGCTTACACTTAGATACAACGTCTCACCTAAGGGGTTGATCATGACAGAGCTGGCGCGGTTGAAGTTCTATGCCACTCAACCCCACTCCTGCAGCTACCTGCCGGATGAGCAGGCGACCACACTGTTTCTCGACCCCAGCCAGCCGATGGATGTGCACGTCTACGCCGACCTGTCGGAAATGGGCTTTCGTCGCAGCGGTGACCACCTCTATCGCCCGCATTGCCAGCAGTGCAACGCCTGCGTGCCGGCGCGCATCCCCGCCGCGCGGTTCATTCCCAACCGCCAGCAGCGGCGCATCCTCAAGCGCAACGCCGACTTGACCGTCAGCGCCGCCCGCCCGGCGTACAAGGAAGAGTACTTCGACCTGTACCGGCGCTATATCGAACAGCGTCACGCCGACGGCGACATGTACCCGCCGAGCCGCGATCAGTTCTCCACCTTCCTGGTGCGCGACCTGCCGTTCTGCTGGTTCTACGAGTTCCGCCTGGAAGGCCGGCTGCTGGCCGTGGCGGTGTGCGACCTGCTGCCCAACGGCCTGTCGGCGGTCTACACCTTCTACGAGCCCGAAGAAGAGCGCCGCAGCCTTGGCCGCTACGCGATCCTCTGGCAGATCACCGAAGCCTTGCGCCAGAACCTCGAGGCCGTTTACCTCGGCTACTGGATCAAGAACTGCAAGAAGATGAACTACAAGACCCAGTACCGCCCCATCGAATTGCTGATCAACCAGCGCTGGGTCACCCTCAACTGAAAGGCATTGGCTTGAAACACAATTTTCGGGCATAATCCACGCCACTTTTTTGCCCGGTGCAGTTGCGCGTCGGGCCATCACTGGATACCGAGGGCTTTACTGCATGTCGAAAGAAGACAGCTTCGAAATGGAAGGCACTGTCGTCGACACCCTGCCCAACACCATGTTCCGCGTGGAGTTGGAAAACGGGCACGTCGTTACCGCGCACATCTCTGGCAAGATGCGCAAGAACTACATCCGTATTCTCACTGGCGACAAGGTCCGCGTCGAACTGACGCCGTACGACCTGAGCAAGGGCCGCATCACCTACCGTGCGCGCTAAGCTCAAGCCATGAAAAAGCCCGGCCATTGTGCCGGGCTTTTTTGTGCCTGGTGAAACGCATCGCGGCTAAAGCCGCTCCTACAGGCACCACGTATCCCTGTAGGAGCGGCTTTAGCCGCGATGGGCCGCAAAGCGGCCCCAGCCTTACGCAACCTCAGCCGTGGTCTCGTAATCGAACACCAGCTCATCATCGCGCAGGTCGATGTGCACCACACCGCCATGCTCGGCCAGCTCACCGAACAGGATCTCTTCGGCCAACGGCCGCTTGATCTTGTCCTGGATCAGCCGCGCCATTGGCCGCGCACCCATCTGCACGTCGTAGCCCGAGGCCGCCAGCCAGCCGCGCGCGGCGTCGGTGACCTCCAGCAGCACACGCTTGTCTTCCAGCTGCGCCTGCAGTTCGATAAGGAACTTGTCGACGATGCTCTTGATCGTCTCGTGGGACAGGCGGCCGAACTGGATGATGGTGTCCAGGCGGTTGCGGAACTCCGGCGTGAAGCTCTTGCGGATGACCTCCATGGCGTCGGAGGAGTGGTCCTGGTGGGTGAAGCCGATCGAGGCGCGCGCGGCGGTTTCGGCACCAGCGTTGGTGGTCATGATCAGGATCACGTTGCGAAAATCCGCCTTGCGCCCGTTGTTGTCGGTCAGGGTACCGTGGTCCATCACCTGCAGCAGCAGGTTGAAGACTTCCGGATGAGCCTTCTCGATTTCATCGAGCAGCAACACGCAGTGCGGCTGCTTGGTGATGGCCTCGGTCAGCAGGCCACCCTGGTCGAACCCAACGTAGCCGGGCGGCGCACCGATCAACCGCGACACGGTGTGCCGCTCCATGTACTCGGACATGTCGAAGCGCACCAACTCGACACCCAAGGCCTTGGCCAGCTGGCGAGCCGCCTCGGTCTTGCCCACGCCGGTGGGGCCGGCGAACAGGAACGAGCCCACCGGCTTGTCCGGCGCCTTGAGCCCGGCACGGGACAGCTTGATGGCGGTGGCCAGCGAGTCGATCGCCGCATCCTGGCCGAACACGGTCAGTTTCAGATCGCGTTCGAGGTTGCGCAGCAGCTCCTTGTCGGAGCTGGTGACGTGCTTCGGCGGGATCCGCGCGATCTTGGCGACGATGTCCTCGACCTGCGGCACGTCGATACGCTTGACGCGATTGGCTTCAGGCTGCAGGCGCTGGTAGGCGCCGGCCTCGTCGATCACGTCGATGGCCTTGTCCGGCATGTGCCGGTCATTGATGTAGCGCGACGCCAGTTCGGCGGCGGCGCGCAGGGCCTCGTCGCTGTACTCGATGTTGTGGTGGCTTTCAAAGCGCCCTTTCAGGCCACGCAGGATGCCCACGGTGTCTTCCACCGACGGCTCGGTGACATCGACCTTCTGGAAGCGACGCGCCAGCGCACGATCCTTCTCGAAGATGCCGCGGAACTCCTGGAACGTGGTTGAGCCGATGCAGCGGATCTCACCAGACGACAACAGCGGCTTGAGCAGGTTGGACGCATCCATCACGCCACCCGAAGCCGCACCGGCGCCGATGATGGTGTGAATCTCGTCGATGAACAGGATCGCCTGCGGGCGTTTGCGCAGCTCGCCGAGCAGCGCCTTGAAGCGCTTCTCGAAGTCGCCACGGTACTTGGTGCCGGCCAGCAGCGCGCCGAGGTCCAGGGAATAGACGACGCTCTGGGCCAGCAGGTCGGGCACCTGACCATCGACGATGCGCTTGGCCAGGCCTTCGGCGATGGCAGTCTTGCCCACGCCGGCCTCGCCGACCAGCAACGGGTTGTTCTTGCGCCGACGGGCAAGGATCTGCGCGACGCGCTCGACCTCCTGCTCACGACCAACCAGCGGATCGATACGACCGGCACGGGCCAGTTCGTTGAGGTTGCTGGCGTAAGCGTCCAGCGGGTTGCTGGAAGAGGAAGCCTCGCCGCCCTCCTCATCCTGCATGTCCTGGTCGCTGTCGGTGTTCGGCCCATGGCCCGGCACCTTGCTGATGCCATGGGCGATGTAGTTGACGACGTCGATACGCGCCACGCTCTGCTGCTTGAGCAGGAACACCGCCTGGCTTTCCTGTTCGCTGAAGATCGCCACCAGCACGTTGGCGCCGGTCACTTCGCGCTTGCCGGAGCTCTGCACGTGGAACACGGCACGCTGCAGCACGCGCTGGAAACCCAGCGTCGGTTGCGTCTCGCGGTCCTCGTCATGCACGGGGATCAGCGGGGTGGTGGAATCGATGAACTCCTGCAGGTCGTGCTTGAGCTTGTCGAGATTGGCGCCACAGGCGCGCAGAACGGTCGCGGCAGCCTCATTGTCAAGGAGTGCCAGCAGCAGGTGTTCGACGGTCATGAACTCATGACGTTTCGAACGGGCCTCCTTGAAGGCCAGATTGAGGGTGACTTCGAGCTCGCGGTTTAACATAGCTTCACCTCATACCCAAGTGGTCGGCGATTAACCGTCCTTCTCGATTTCACAGAGTAGCGGATGCTGGCTTTCCCTGGCGTATTGGTTGACCTGCATGGCCTTTGTCTCGGCGATGTCACGGGTAAACAATCCGCACACTGCCCGCCCTTCGGTATGGACGGTCAGCATGATCTTGGTCGCCAGCTCGCGGTTCAGATTGAAGAACGTCTCGAGCACTTCGACGACGAAATCCATTGGCGTGTAGTCATCGTTGAACAAAACCACCTTGTACATCGGTGGCGCCTGCAGGATCGGCTTGGCCTCCTGGACGGCAAGGCCCGCGCCATCGTCCTCATGCCCGTCCTCATGCGACTGCGGGCGATCCTGATTGAATGTTAGTCGAATCTCACTGAGTACATGCATGGAAAGAATTTCATCATGATCGACAGGTTAAGGTTGTGGGTTGACTGCGCAGGCCCCTCCCGGCGCGGGCGCCGGCTGACCTTGACTATCGGCAAAACGGTGTTACAACCAATAAGAACCCACCGTGGTCGATAAAGATCCGCGCAGTCAACCAGATTTTCTCGCAAGGTTCGTATGCGGATGAAGTGGATGATACTCCAGTGATGGAGTCCTTTGCAGAGGGACATAGGGATGGCAAGCGGTAAAGTCAAGTGGTTCAACAATGCCAAGGGCTACGGATTCATCAACGAGGACGGTAAGACCGATGATCTGTTCGCCCACTATTCAGCGATCCAGATGGACGGTTACAAGACGCTGAAAGCCGGCCAAACCGTGAACTTCGAGATCATCCAGGGCCCCAAAGGGCTGCATGCGACCGACATCAGAAGCGCCACCAGCAACGTCCAGGCCAGCGCCACGAACCCAGGCAGCACCGTCGAAGCCTGACCTCTGGCCTGTCTGCCGGCAAACGAAAAAACCGGTCGCCCCTTTAATTAAAGAGGCGACCGGTTTTTTTGCCACGCTTACATGTGCTTGATCAACGCCTCGCCAAAGCCCGAGCTGCCGACCAGGGTCGCGCCATCCATCAGGCGCTCGAAGTCGTAGGTCACGGTCTTGGCCGCAATGGCGCCATTGGTGCCCTTGATGATCAGGTCCGCCGCCTCGGTCCAGCCCATGTGCCGCAGCATCATCTCGGCCGACAGGATCACCGACCCTGGGTTGACCTGATCCTTGCCTGCGTACTTCGGCGCGGTACCGTGAGTGGCCTCGAACATGGCCACGGTGTCCGACAGGTTGGCCCCCGGCGCGATGCCGATACCGCCCACTTCCGCCGCCAGGGCGTCGGACAGGTAGTCACCATTGAGGTTGAGCGTGGCGATTACATCGTACTCGGCCGGGCGCAGCAGGATCTGCTGGAGCATGGCGTCGGCGATGGCATCCTTGACGATCACCTCGCGGCCGGTGCGCGGGTTCTTGAACTTCATCCACGGACCGCCATCGAGCAGTTCGGCGCCGAACTCGTCGCGGGCCACCTCATAGCCCCAGTCCTTGAAGGCACCTTCGGTGAACTTCATGATGTTGCCCTTGTGCACCAGGGTCAGCGACTTGCGGTCGTTATCCACGACATATTGCAGGGCCTTGCGCACCAGGCGCTTGGTGCCTTCCTTCGATACCGGCTTGACGCCGATGCCGCAGTCCTGGTCGAAGCGGATCTTGGTGACGCCCATCTCCTCCTTGAGAAACTTGATCACTTTGTTCGCCTCGGGCGAGCCGGCCTTCCACTCGATGCCGGCATAGATGTCCTCGGAGTTCTCGCGGAAGATCACCATGTCGACGTCGCCTGGCTTTTTCACCGGGCTCGGCACGCCCTGGAACCACACCACCGGACGCAGGCACACATACAGGTCGAGTTGCTGGCGCAACGCCACGTTCAACGAACGGATGCCGCCACCGACCGGCGTGGTCAGCGGCCCCTTGATCGACACCACATAGTCTTTCACCGCATCCAGGGTTTCCTGGGGCAGCCAGGTGTCCTGGTCATAGACCTGGGTGGCCTTCTCGCCAGCGTACACCTCCATCCAGGCGATCTTGCGCTTGCCGCCATAGGCCTTCTCCACAGCGGCATCCACCACCTTGATCATCACCGGCGAGACGTCCACGCCGATGCCGTCGCCTTCGATGTAGGGAATGATGGGGTTGTCGGGAACATTGAGCGAATGGTCTGCATTGACGGTGATCTTGGCACCATCGGTCGGAACCTTGATTTTCTGGTATCCCATGCTGCACTACTCCGCTTTTCCTGGGTGATTGGAAATCGTGCGATCCACTGAGCCTAAACCACATCCGCCGACCTGCAAGGCAGGAGCCCGCCAACACCGGCAAACAGCTGGCAAATGCCTGCGGCAACACGCCACATTGCCCCTACGTCTTTGGTCTTATAAATGCGCTGATACCACTTCGCCTTGCTGATTAGCCCAAAGGGTTTGATATACTCCGGCGCGACCATAGGGTCATCGGGGCGAACCCTAGGAAAATGCGGCTCGCCCTTGGTCATGAATGGCCACAAAGCCTGGGTCGTTACCGCGGCCCAGCACTTGACGCTCGACTGATGCATCCACCATCACCGCTCGCAGCCTCTCGACTTTCCGCTCATGGCGTCGCCAGGGCGAAGCGCCTACCCTGCGCACCTCGAGACTCGAGTACGCTCAGCACATAGAGAGTTAACCCGCATGCCCACCCGTTCCAAGATCATCTACACCTTCACCGACGAAGCCCCCGCCCTCGCCACCTACTCGCTGCTGCCGATCGTCGAGGCCTTCACTGCCTCCGCCGACATCGCCGTCGAAACCCGCGACATCTCCCTGGCCGGCCGTATCCTCGCCGCCTTCCCGGAGCAACTGGGCGCCGAGAAGCAGGTAGGCGATCACCTGGCGGAACTGGGCCAGCTGGCCACCACCCCTGAAGCCAACATCATCAAGCTGCCGAATATTTCCGCTTCGGTTCCACAGCTGAAGGCCGCGATCAAGGAGCTGCAAGCCAAGGGCTTCAACATCCCCGACTACGCCGACGAGCCGGCCAGCGCCGAAGAGAAAGAATCGCGCGCCCGCTACGACCGCATCAAGGGCAGCGCCGTGAACCCGGTCCTGCGCGAAGGCAACTCCGACCGCCGCGCGCCGCTGTCGGTCAAGAACTACGCCCGCAAGCACCCACACAAGATGGGCGCCTGGGCCGCCGACTCCAAGTCGCACGTTGCCCACATGACCCAGGGCGACTTCTACGGCAGCGAGAAGGCCGCGCTGATCGAGGCTGACGACAGCCTGCGCATCGAGCTGGTCGGCAAGGACGGCAGCACCACCGTGCTGAAAGAAAAGACCGCCGTCAAAGCCGCCGAAGTGATCGACTGCGCGACCATGAGCCGCAAGGCCCTCAAAGCCTTCATCGCCGAGCAGATCGCCGATGCCAAGGCCTCCGGCGTGCTGCTGTCGGTGCACCTGAAAGCCACCATGATGAAGGTTTCCGACCCGATCATGTTCGGCGTGATCGTCGAAGAGTTCTACAACGACGTGCTCGCCAAGCACGCCGCCGCGCTGGCCGAAGTGGGCTTCAACGCCAACAACGGCATCGGCGACCTGTACGCCCGCATCAAGGACCTGCCTGCTGAAAAGCAAGCCGAGATCGAAGCCGATATCCAGGCCCTGTACGCCGTTCGCCCGGCCCTGGCCATGGTCAACTCGGACAAGGGCATCACCAACCTGCACGTACCGAGCGACGTCATCGTCGACGCCTCGATGCCGGCGATGATCCGCGACTCGGGCAAGATGTGGAACACCGCAGGTGAGCTGCAGGACGCCAAGGCCGTGATCCCGGACCGCTGCTACGCCGGCATCTACCAGGCTACCATCGAAGACTGCAAGGCCAACGGCGCCTTCGACCCGACCACCATGGGCAGCGTGCCGAACGTTGGCCTGATGGCGCAGAAAGCCGAAGAGTACGGCTCCCACGACAAGACCTTCCAGATCAAGGCCGACGGCGTCGTGCGCGTGGTCGACGGCAAGGGCAAGGTCGTCCTGGAGCAGAACGTCGAAGCCGGTGACATCTTCCGCATGTGCCAGACCAAGGACGCGCCGATCCAGGACTGGGTCAAGCTGGCCGTCAACCGTGCCCGCCTGAGCAACACCCCGGCGGTGTTCTGGCTGGACCCGGCCCGCGCCCACGACGGCGTGATGATCGAGAAGGTGCAGCAGTACCTGAAGGACCACGACACCGCCGGCCTGGATATCCGCATCCTGGCCCCGGTCGACGCCATCAAGTTCTCCCTGGCCCGCATCCGCGAAGGCAAGGACACCATCTCGGTGACCGGCAACGTGCTGCGCGACTACCTGACCGACCTGTTCCCGATCATGGAGCTGGGCACCAGCGCCAAGATGCTGTCGATCGTGCCGCTGATGAACGGCGGTGGCCTGTTCGAGACCGGCGCCGGTGGTTCGGCACCGAAGCACGTGCAGCAGCTGGTTGAAGAGAACTTCCTGCGTTGGGACTCGCTGGGTGAATTCCTGGCCCTGGCCGCTTCCCTGGAGCACCTGGGCAACACCTACGACAACCCGCGCGCCAAGGTCCTGGCCAACACCCTGGACCAGGCCACCGGCAAGTTCCTCGACACCAACAAGTCGCCTTCGCGCAAGGTTGGCGGTATCGACAACCGTGGCAGCCACTTCTACCTGACCCTGTACTGGGCAGAAGCACTGGCCGCCCAGTCCGATGACGCCGCCCTGCAGGCGCGCTTCGCCCCGCTGGCCAAGACCCTGAGCGAGAACGAAGCGACCATCGTCGCCGAGCTCAACGCTGTCCAGGGCAAGCCGGCCGACATCGGTGGCTACTACGCCCCGGATGCCGAGCTGACCGCCAAGGTGATGCGCCCAAGCCAGACCCTGAACAGCGCCATTGCAGCACTGTAAGGTTCGCTTGAAGTAACAGCACAAACCCCGGCCACGCACCGGGGTTTGTGCTTTTTCAGCCGCAAGTTTCAAGCTGCAAGGCATAAGCCAAAGCGGTCCGCGTACTGCTTCTACTTGTGGTTTGCAGCTTGAAACTTGCTACTTAGGGAGAGAATCGACCGTGTCTTGGCAACCCCACATCACTGTCGCCACCGTCGTCGAACACGAGGGCAAGTTCCTCTTCGTCGAGGAGTTCAAGGCCGGCCGGCATGTCTTCAACCAGCCCGCCGGCCACCTCGAAGCCAATGAAACCATCACCCAGGCCGCCCTGCGCGAAACCCTCGAGGAAACCGCCTGGGAAGTCGAGCTCACCGGCGTGGTCGGCATCTACCTATATACCGCCCCCAGCAACGGCGTCACCTACCAGCGCATCTGCTTCGCCGCCCGCCCCGTGCGCCACCACCAAGGCCGCGCACTGGACAGCGACATCGTCCGCGCCGCATGGCTGACCCGCGACGAACTGCTGGCCGAGCCGTCGCGCTGGCGCAGCGAGCTGGTGCCGCGCTGCCTCGACGACTACCTCAAAGGCCCGCTGCACAGCCTTGACCTGCTGCGCGACTGACGCCGGTTTGATAGAATCGGCGTTTTTCCCCTCTGATACACATCGGTAGCCATGACCAGCCCAGCACTCAAAGACCCCGCCAAGACCCGCGTCATCGTCGGCATGTCCGGCGGCGTGGACTCTTCCGTCTCCGCCCTTCTGCTCATGGAGCAGGGCTACCAGGTGGAAGGTCTGTTCATGAAGAACTGGGAAGAGGACGACGGCACCGAATACTGCACCGCCCGCGAAGACCTGGCCGACGCCCAGGCCGTGTGCGACCGCATCGGCATCAAGCTGCACACCGCCAACTTCGCCGCCGAGTACTGGGACAACGTGTTCGAGCACTTCCTCGAGGAGTACAAAGCCGGCCGCACGCCGAACCCGGACATCCTCTGCAACCGCGAAATCAAGTTCAAGGCCTTCCTCGACTACGCCCTATCCCTGGGCGCCGACCTGATCGCCACCGGCCACTATGTGCGCCGCCGCGACACTGGCGAGCTGACCGAGCTGCTCAAGGGCCTGGACCCGAACAAGGACCAGAGCTACTTCCTGCACGCCGTCGGCGGCAAGGAAATCGCCCGCACCCTGTTCCCGGTAGGCGAACTGGAGAAACCCGAGGTACGCGCCATCGCCGAGAAACACGGCCTGGCCACGGCCAAGAAGAAGGACTCCACCGGTATCTGCTTCATCGGCGAGCGCCGTTTCAGCGACTTCCTCAAGCAGTACCTGCCGGCCCAGCCGGGCGAGATCCAGACCACCGAGGGTGAAGTGATCGGCCAGCACCACGGCCTGATGTACCACACCATCGGCCAGCGCCAGGGCCTGGGCATCGGCGGCCTGAAGGACGCCAGCGACGAGCCGTGGTACGTGCTGGAAAAAGACCTCACGCGCAATGTGCTGGTGGTCGGCCAGGGCAACGAGCATCCGTGGCTGTTCTCCCGCGCCCTGCTGGCCTCGGAAATTTTCTGGGTAAACCCGATCGACCTGTCCAGCCCGCGCAAGCTCACCGCCAAGGTGCGCTACCGCCAGGGCGACCAGCAGTGCACGCTGGAGCAGACCGCCAGCGGCTACCGCGCAGTGTTCGACGAGCCGCAGCGCGCTGTCACCCCGGGCCAGTCGGTGGTGTTCTACGACGGCGAGGTATGCCTGGGCGGCGGCGTGATCGAAATCGCCGAGCCATGGAGCCCGCGCCCATGAACAACCTCCAGGAGCAACTGATTGCCCTGGGCGGCGTGTTCCAGGCCGCCGTGTTGGTGGACCGTATCGCCCGCACCGGCCAGGCCAGCGAAGCCAATATCGGCTGCATGCTCGGCAGCCTGCTGGTGGTCGACCCCAAGGACACCCTGGAAGTGTTCGGCGGCGACGACCTCAACCTGCGCGACGGTTACCGGGCACTGGTCGGCGCCCTGGAGCGCGACCCCAGCAGCCTGCAACGCGAGCCGCTGCGCTACGCCCTGTCGATGCTGGGCCTTGAGCGCCAACTGAACAAGCGTGGCGACCTGCTCGACACAATCGGCAACCGCCTGCCGCAGATCCAGTCCCAGGCCGAGCATTTCGGCCTGGTTCATGAAAACGTCATCGCCTCCAGCGGCGCCTTGTACCAGGACACCCTGAGCACCCTGCGCCAACGTATCCAGGTGCACGGCGACATGCGCTTCCTGCAGCAGGCCAGCAACGCCTCGAAGATCCGTGCCCTGCTGCTGGCCGGCATCCGCGCCGCACGCCTGTGGCGCCAGCTGGGCGGACATCGCTGGCAGCTGGTGTTCAGCCGGCGCAAGCTGCTCAACGAGCTGTACGGCATGATGCGTACCGCCGATTGAAATGAACCGCGGGAGCGTCGGTGCGCCGCCGCTCCCGCGCCAGCCACCACACGCTTCGAAATGGCCCGACCTTTGGTCAGCCACCCGACCCGGGCGCGTTTTTCATGTATGATATGCGCCCTTCCAAAAGCCTGACTGTCCGAGAACACCCCATGCAGCTCTCCTCGCTCACTGCGGTTTCCCCTGTAGACGGCCGTTATGCCGGCAAAACCCAGGCCCTGCGCCCCATTTTCAGCGAATTCGGCCTGATCCGTTTCCGCGCCCTGGTCGAAGTGCGCTGGCTGCAGCGCCTGGCCGCCCACCCGCAGATCGGCGAAGTGCCGGCGTTCTCCGCCGAAGCCAACGCCGTGCTGGACAGCCTGGCCACCGACTTCAAGCTCGAGCACGCCGAACGCGTCAAGGAAATCGAGCGCACCACCAACCACGACGTCAAGGCCATCGAGTACCTGCTCAAGGAGCAGGCCGCGCAGTTGCCTGAGTTGGCCAAGGTCAGCGAGTTCATCCACTTCGCCTGCACCAGCGAGGACATCAACAACCTGTCCCACGCCCTGATGCTGCGCGCCGGCCGTGACGAAGTGCTGCTGCCGCTGATGCGTCAGATCGCCGAAGCGATCCGCACCCTGGCCCACACCCACGCCGCCGTGCCGATGCTCTCGCGCACCCATGGCCAGCCAGCCTCGCCGACCACCCTGGGCAAGGAACTGGCCAACGTCGTCTACCGCCTGGAGCGCCAGATCGCGCAAGTGGCCGCCGTGCCGCTGCTGGGCAAGATCAACGGCGCCGTGGGCAACTACAACGCCCACCTGTCGGCCTACTCGCAGATCGACTGGGAAGCCAACGCCCGCGCCTTCATCGAAGACGAGCTGGGCCTGGTGTTCAACCCCTACACCACCCAGATCGAGCCGCACGACTACATTGCCGAGCTGTTCGACGCCATCGCCCGCTTCAACACCATCCTCATCGACTTCGACCGCGACGTCTGGGGCTACATCTCGCTGGGCTACTTCAAGCAGAAGACCGTTGCCGGCGAAATCGGCTCCTCGACCATGCCGCACAAGGTCAACCCGATCGACTTCGAGAACTCCGAAGGCAACCTGGGTATCGCCAATGCGCTGTTCCAGCACCTGGCCAGCAAGCTGCCGATCTCGCGCTGGCAGCGTGACCTGACCGACTCTACCGTGCTGCGCAACCTGGGCGTGGGCTTCGCCCACAGCGTCATCGCCTACGAGGCCAGCCTCAAGGGCATCGGCAAGCTGGAAGTCAACGAAGCCCGTATCGCCGCTGACCTGGACGCCTGCTGGGAAGTCCTGGCCGAGCCGATCCAGACCGTGATGCGCCGCTTCAATATCGAGAACCCCTACGAGAAGCTCAAGGAGCTGACCCGTGGCAAGGGCATCACCCCTGACGCGCTGCTGACCTTCATCGACGGCCTGGACATGCCGGCCGAAGCCAAGGCCGAGCTCAAGCAGCTGACCCCGGCGACCTACATCGGCAACGCGGTGGCCCAGGCCAAACGCATCTAAGCTGACCGTCGCGTGCAACGCCCGGCCTGGCCGGGCGTTTTTATTCCCGTACGAAAATTACGTTTTTTCAATAGGTTGAACATGAATTCTGATACTCCACTGCAACTGCTGGGCGGCCTCACGGCCCGTGAATTCCTGCGCGACTACTGGCAGAAGAAGCCGCTGCTGGTACGTCAGGCCTTCCCTGACTTCGTCAGCCCCATCGACGCCGACGAGCTGGCCGGCCTGGCCCTGGAAGAAGAAGTCGAGTCGCGTCTGGTGCTCGAGCACGGCGAGCGCCCGTGGGAGCTGCGCCGCGGCCCGTTCGCCGAGGACGCTTTCAGCGACCTGCCCGAGCGTGACTGGACCCTGTTGGTGCAGGCCGTGGACCAATTCGTGCCGGAAGTGGCCGAGCTGCTGGAAGAGTTCCGCTTCCTGCCGAGCTGGCGCATCGACGACGTGATGATCAGCTATGCCGCGCCCGGCGGCAGCGTCGGCCCGCACTTCGACAACTACGATGTGTTCCTGCTGCAAGGCGACGGCACGCGCAACTGGAAAGTCGGGCAGATGTGCAACAGCGACAGCGCGCTGATCGACCACGCAGACCTGCGCATCCTCGCTGATTTCGAGCAGAGCGACGAGTGGACCCTCGAACCCGGCGACATGCTCTACCTGCCGCCGCGCCTGGCCCACTACGGCGTCGCCGAGAGTGAGTGCCTGACTTACTCGGTCGGTTTCCGCGCCCCGAGCGCCGCCGAAGTGCTGACCCACTTCACCGACTTCCTCGGCCAGTTCCTGCCGGATGAAGAGCGCTACAGCGATGCCGATGCCCAGCCGGTCAGCGACCCGCACCAGATCCAGCACGATGCCCTCGACCGCCTCAAGGCGCTGATCGACAAGCATATGTCCGACAAGGACCTGCTGCTGACCTGGTTCGGCCAGTTCATGACCGAGCCTCGCTATCCTGAGCAGGTGGTGGGCGAAGAGCTCAGCGAACAGGAGCTGCTCGACTATCTCGGCCAGGGCGCCATCCTGATTCGCAACCCGAGTGCACGCCTGGCCTGGTCGGAGTTCGGTGACGACCTGCTGCTGTTCGCCAGCGGTCGCAGCTGCCCGCTGCCAGGCAAACTGCGCGAACTGCTGAAGCTGATCTGCTCCGCCGACGCCCTGCACAGCGAAAACCTGGGGCAGTGGCTGCAGGACGAAGACGGCCTGATGCTGGTACAACAGCTGGTCATGCAAGGCAGCCTGGGATTTGCCGATGAATAAGATCAGTGTTCGACTGGCCGACTGGTACAAGGACAATGCCGACATCCACCGCATCCGCAGCGCCGTGTTCGTTGCCGAGCAGCACGTGCCGCCAGAGCTGGAGTTCGACGCCGAAGACCCAACCGCCGTGCACTTCCTGGCCATGGAGGGCGACTACCCGATCGGTACCGCCCGCCTGCTGCCCGACGGCACCATCGGCCGGGTTTCGGTGCTCAAGGACTGGCGTGGCTTGCACGTGGGCGATGCGCTCATGCGTGCGGTGATCATCGAGGCGCAGAACCGTGACCTCAGCCAGCAGATGCTCAGCGCCCAGGTGCATGCAACGCCGTTCTACGAGCGTCTGGGGTTCCGCGTGGTCAGCGAGGAATTCCTCGAGGCCGGCATCCCGCATGTGGACATGGTTCGGGATTCGCGCGAGATCGCCTGAGCAACGGGCCGGCTAGCGCCAGCCATCGCCGGCAAGCCGGCTCCCACACCGACCGCGCCGCTCTCAAGCCAAGCGCCGTCCCTGTGGGAGCTGGCTTGCCAGCGATGAGGCCCTTACAAACAGCACAAGACAATTGCTCCCACGAACAGCGCTTTGCCTGAGGGAGCCAGCTTGTCGTGCCGACGAACAGCAGCCCCAGGATCAGGCAATCACGATCTGCCCATCCCCAACGCCCTGCCCCGCAATCCCCACCAGCGTCACGCTGTCCCCGCCGAACTTCAGCACCAGGTCATCCCCCACCTGGCTGGCATGGGCACGCCAGTCCGGCGCGGCGGTGCCGCCGTCCACGCCAATGAACACCAGTCGATCCTGGCCGGAGAAGTCCAGCACCCGGTCCTGGCCGAAATGGCCGCTGAACAGGAAGGTGTCGCGCCCCCCGCCGCCCATCAGCACATCGTTGCCCGTGCCACCGACCAGCACGTCATTGCCGGCGCCACCCTGCAGCCGGTCGTCACCGCCCAGACCGAACAGCCACTGCCCCTGGTTGCCCGCCACCAGCTGGTCGCCTGCCTGAGTGCCGTTGAGCGAGGACGCGTAGGGGGCGATCTTGCCGCTTTCGAACAGCCCCTGCACCGCCACCCCGTGACTGACTTCCTTGCTGAAGATCAGCAGGCTCGACTCCTTGCTCACCAGGTTTTCGACATTGCGCACCAGGCTGATGCCGCCCTCGGCGTCGCGCACGTACAGCGTGCCTTCGCCATCCCGGGCGATGCTCAGGTTGGCCAAGGCATCCTGCAGCTTCAGGGTGTCATGGCCGGCGCCACCGTCGATCAGGTTGAAACCGCCGTCATCACGGAAGGTATCGTTGCCGGCACGGCCTTCGAGGTAGTCGTTGCCGCGCCCGCCATGGATCAGGTCGTCCTTGTCCGAGCCGATAATGAACGTGCTGCCCTTGTGCGGCTCCGCATTGCGGTTGAGGTCCTCGACCCAGGTCGAGCCACGGGTCACGTCCGACAGGTTGCTGACCAGGATGGTCGAGTCGCGGCTGGTCCACTGATAGAAGGACGAATCCAGCACACGCCCAAGGCCATCGGTGTAGGCCGTCGGCAGGTGCGACAGCCAGGTGGCGATGTTGCCGATTGAGAACGGCAGCAGGTTCCAGGCGTCGGACGCGTAGTGGTCATTGAAGTTGACGATGTTGTTGGTGGCCGAGGCCTTGGCGCCGTCGTGCACGCCCAGGGTGCCCCAGGTCGCCGAGGTGCCATCGAGCGCGCGGAACACCGGGTCGTTCTCGTAGCCGATATTGAGCACCTTGTTGGCGTCGGCAGCCTGGGTCGGTGAGGCGAAGGCGACGTAGCGTGCATCCTGGTAGAAACCGCCCCAGCGCGAACCGCTCAGGTCGGCCAGGCTGTTGACCGCCAGGCCACCAAGGCTGTGGCCGCTGACGGTGATGTCCGCGCCGCTCAGGCCATTGGCCTTGGCAAAGGCCGCCACATCGGCGAGCAGTTGCCCGAATGCGTTACCGGCGTAATCACGGGCATAGCCGGCCGGGCCGATCGCCGCCAGCAGGTCGTTGATGGCGTCACCGATGGTGTCGCCCAGCAGGTTCTCACGCGGCCCGCTGGTACCACGGAAGCCGATGCCGATGCCGGTGAGCTGGCCTGCGCTGTCGTAGCGGCCGAGGATCTCCACCTGCGCCGAGGTGTAACCCTGCGCTTCGCCATGGAAGGTGCCGCGGGCGTCGGCCTTGCCCTGGTAGCCCAGTTGCGCGGCGCTGATCGGCGACCAGCCGGCGGCCTTCACCTGGGCCAGGGCCCTGGCTTCGGCGTCCGGGTTCCAGGGGATGCCGGGGATCACACCCTGGCTGTCGGTACCGCCGATCAGTGCCTTGACCAGCGTGGCCGGCAGACCTAGACCGAAGCCGTACTTCTGGTAGCCGGCGCCGAAGCCATCGTCGATGCCATGGTAGGCGTAGGTGGCCAGCGCCATGGCGTCCTTGTAAAGCGCAGAGGAGGCAGTGCTGTCGAGCTGTCGGTAATCGAATACGGGCATTGGTTTACATCCCTGTTGTTCTTGTAGGAAGGACACCCCAGCGACATCGTCCGGTGACACGACTGACGGGCGAAAGGCAAAGCTGGCACGCATTTGCCACCTCGTCCAACCCGAAGGGATGGCGTCCCTGCCAAAGATGCGGGCAAAAAACCTGTACATGCATACAGATAAAACTTGCCTGCGCGCCCTGGCTTGCGCATCCTAGGGGCCAACTTTCACGATGAAGCGTTTTCGGCCATGCGCCTCTTTCTCTGCGAAAAACCCTCCCAGGCAAAAGACATCGCCAAGGTCCTCGGCGCCCAGCGCCGCGGCGATGGCTGCTGGCAGGGCACCGATGTCTGCGTGACCTGGTGCATCGGCCACCTGCTGGAGACCGCCCCGCCGGACAGCTACGACGAGCGCTACAAACGCTGGACCCTCGAAGACCTGCCGATCATCCCGCAAAAGTGGAAGATGACCGTCAAGCCCAAGACCGCCAGCCAGTACAAGGCAGTCAAGCGTCTGCTGGGCGAAGCCCGGGAACTGGTGATCGCCACCGATGCCGACCGCGAGGGCGAGATGATTGCCCGCGAACTGGTCGAGCACTGCCGTTACGGCGGGCCGATCCAGCGCCTGTGGCTGTCGGCGCTGGACGATGCCTCGATCCGCAAGGCGCTCGGGCGCCTGCTGCCCGGCCAGGAGACCTTCAGCCTCTACCATTCTGCCCTGGGCCGCTCGCGGGCCGACTGGCTGATCGGCATGAACATGAGCCGCCTGTTCACCCTGCTCGGCCGCCAGTCCGGCTACCAGGGCGTACTGCCAGTGGGCCGGGTGCAGACCCCGACACTGCGCCTGGTGGTGGACCGCGACCGCAGCATCGCCGACTTCGTGCCCATGCCGTTCTGGGCCATCGACGTGCAACTGGAAAGCGCGGGCGCCGTGTTCAACGCCCAGTGGCGCGCCCCCGAGGACGCCTGCGACGATCAGGGCCGCTGCCTGAAGCAGGACATGGCGCAACAAGCCGCGGCCGACATGCAGGCCGCAGGTAGCGCCCGGGTGCTGAAGATCGCCACCGAACGGGTTCGCGAGGCCGCGCCGCTGCCCTTCGACCTCGGCACCCTGCAGGAGGTGTGCTCGAAGAAGCTCGGCCTCGGCGCCCAGGAAACCCTGGATATCGCCCAAGCCCTGTACGAGACCCACAAGCTCATCACCTACCCGCGCAGCGACAGCGGTTATCTGCCCCTCAGCCAGCATGGCGAGGCACCTGCCATACTCGCAGCCTTGCATCGCGCCGACAGCAGCCTCGCGCCACTGCGGGATTACCTGGACCCACAGCGCCGTTCGCGGGCGTGGAACGACCAGAAGGTCAGCGCCCACCACGGCATCATCCCCACCGCCGCCGCCAGTGACCCGGCGCGCCTGCCACCCAAGTACAAGGCGGTGTATACCCTGATCCGCGCCCGCTACCTGGCGCAGTTCCTGCCCAACCACGAGTACGACCGCACCCAGGCCGAGTTCGATTGTGCCGGCCATGCGCTACGCGCGGTGGGCAAGCAGATTGTTGAGCCCGGCTGGCGCCGTGCGCTGCCCGAGGCATTGACTCCGGCCAAGGGTCGCGAGGCGCCACCGGCCCAGGTGCTGCCGGCGTTGCGCGAAGGCCAGGACTGCACCGTGCGGGACCTGCAACTGAAAGACCTGTGGACCCAGCCACCCAAGCCTTTCACCGAAGGCGACCTGATCAAGGCGATGAAAAACGTCGCCAAGCTGGTGGACGACCCCAGGCTCAAGCAGAAGCTCAAGGAAACCACCGGCATCGGAACCGAGGCGACTCGCGCCAGCATCATCCAGGGCTTGCTCGACCGTGGCTACCTGGTCAAGAACGGCAAGGCCCTCGCGGCCACACCCGCCGCCTTCAGCCTGATCGACGCCGTGCCCCGGGCCATCGCCGACCCCGGCACCACGGCGATCTGGGAACAGGCGCTGGACATGGTGCAGAGCGGGGAAATGAGCCTGGAGGAGTTCGTCGCCCGGCAATCGGCGTGGATGGGCAAGCTGGTGCAACGTTGCAGCGGCATGCGCCTGACCATCAGCGGGCCGGCGGCGGGCAAGGCTGCGACGCCATGGAAAAAGAAGCGTAAAAGCGCGGCCAAGGGCAAAGCCGCAGCCAGCAAACCCAGGCAGACGCGCCGCAAGGCGGCGACCTAACGCCTCGCGAGGGCATCCCCGACTGGCGCCATGAAAATCCTCTGCTATTTTTTCATGAAAATAATCAGAAAAAATTTCACGAGGCCCCGACATGTTCAAGCAATCCGCCCAGCACGTCGCCAGCTACTACGCCCGCACCTACCCCGCCACTATCCCCTTGCGCCCCACCCTACAGGGCGCCCACGACACCGACGTCCTGATCGTCGGTGCCGGCTTCAGCGGCCTGCATACGGCCTTGCGCCTGGCATTGGCCGGCCAGCGCGTCACCCTGCTGGAAGCCAGCCGGGTGGCCTGGGCCGCCTCGGGCCGCAACGGTGGCCAGGCACTGCCGGGCTGGTCGTGCGACATGCCCCCGTTGGAGCGAGCCCTGGGCCTGGAGCGCAGCCGGCGCCTCTGGGACAGCATGTGCTGGGCTGCCCGCGAGCTGCACGAACTGCCCCAGCGCCATGGCTTCGACGTCGATTATCGCCTGGGAAGCCTGTGGACCGCCGTGTTGCCGCGCCGCGTAAAACTGCTGGAGGAGGCCCGGCGTGAAGCACAGGAGAAGTTCGACTACGACTGCCTGCGCCTGATCGGCCGCGAGGAACTGCCCGAGTGGATCGACAGCCCCCGCTACCAGGCCGCGCTGTACGATCCCAATGGCGCCCACCTCAACCCGCTGAAGCTGGCCCAGGGCCTGGCCGGCGTGATCGAAGCGAACGGCGGGCGGATCTACGAGCAGAGCCAGGTGATCGATTACCAGGAACACGCCGGCGGCTTCGTCGCCCGCACCGATCAGGGCGAGGTGCGCAGCCGCGTAATGGTGCTCGCCTGCAACGCCTACATCGACCGCCTCGACCGCGCGCTCTCGCGTCGCCTGCTGCCGGTGGGCTCCTACCAGGTGGCCACGGCGCCGCTGGACGCCGACTTCGCCGCCTCGCTGCTGCCGCGCAACAGCTGCGTGATCGACAACCAGTTCGTCCCCGACTATTTCCGCCTCACCCCCGACCACCGTCTGCTGTTCGGCGGTGGCTGCACGTACCTCGGTGGTATCCCCAAGGACGTCGCCGGCGCCACCCGGCCGTACCTGGAGCGGGTGTTCCCACAATTGCGAGGGGTAGCCATCGAGCATGCCTGGGGCGGCCACATCGATTGCAGCATCCAGCGCACGCCGGATATCGGTCGCCAAGGCCAACGTTACTGGCTGCAGGGTTTTTCCGGCCACGGCGTACTGCCGACCCTGGCTGGTGCACGCGCGGTCAGCGACGCAATCCTCGGTGACGACGAGCTGCTGAAGCTGTACCAGGCCATCGACAATGGCCGTTTCCCAGGCGGCGACCTGCTGGCCGCGCCGCTGGAAGCGGCTGCGAAGGCCTGGTACAGGATGCGCGATCATGTCTGACGATACCCACGCCCTCGCCCGTCAGGTGCGCGACCTGCGCAAGCACCGCGGCCTGACCCTTGACGAGCTGGCAACTCGGGTCAACCGCTCGCTGGGCTTCCTCTCCCAGGTCGAACGCGGCCTGTCGCGGCCCACGGTGGCTGACCTGACTGCCATCAGCGAAGCGCTGCACGTGCCTACCACCTATTTCTACCAGGCCGTGCCGCCCCGCGAGATCGACTGGGTGACCCGCCCCGGCGAGCGGCGCACCCTGTACTACGCCGCCGGGATCACCGACGTGCTGGTCTCGCCGACGCTAAGTGGCCGCTTCGCCATGCTCGAAAGCCACCTGGCGCCCGGCGCCAGCAGTGGCGAGGGGCATCTGGACGACAGCTCGGAACAAGGGGGTTTCGTCCTTGAGGGCGAGCTGACCTTGTGGCTCGAAGGCCAGGACGGCGCCGTCACCCTGATCCCCAACGACAGCTTCCAGCTGCCACCCCACAGCCAGTTCCGCTACGCCAACCTGACCGCCCGAACGACCCGGGTTCTCTGGGTCTTCCGTTGAGAGCATGCCAATGACAAGTACAACAGGCTTCCCCGATCTGCTCAGCGAAGTACGCGCCTTGCGCACCCGACACCCCGACGTGCGCTACGTCGACCTGATCAGCCTGGACATCCCCGGGCATTTCTACGGCAAGCGCTATCCCATCGACATGCTGGAAAAAGTCGCCGCCGGCAGCCCGCTCAAGCTGCCGCAGAACTGCGTACTGCTCGGCGTGCAGGGCGGGCTGTTCCCGATCGGCGACTACTGCTTCAACGACGGCGACCCGGACGCCCCGCGCCGCCTGGTCCCCGGTACGCTCAAGCCGGTGACCTGGGAGCGAGAGCCGCTGGGGCAGATGCTGATCACCTCGGACGGCACTGCGGCGCCCATCGAGTTCGAACCCCGCGAGGTGCTGGCCCGCGTCCTGCAACGCCTCGAACGTCGAGGCATCCGCCCGGTGGTGGCGTTCGAACTGGAGTTCTACCTGTTCGACCAAGCGTTGAAAGAGGGCTTGCCGCAGTTCCCCCGCGACCCGGTCAGTGGCGATGCCGACGACCAGCCGAACATGCATATCGAGCGCCTGTCGCGCTTTGCCGATGTGCTGCGCGAAATGGTCGAGACTGCCAACATCCAGGGGGTGGACGCCAACGTCATTACCGCCGAACTGGGTCCCGGCCAGTTCGAGATCAACTTCGGCCATTGCGACGATGGCCTGCGCGCCGCCGACTGGGCGGCACTGTTCTGCCGCAGCACCCAGGGCGTGGCGCGCAAGCACGGGCTGCGCGCCTCATTCATGAGCAAACCCTATCTGCACGCGCCGGGCAGCGGCATGCATGTGCATGTCAGCCTGTACGACCCGGCGGGCAACAACCTGTTGTCCGCCGATAACCAGCGGCCGCTGCGCCACGCCGTGGCCGGTTGCCTGGCGCTGCTGCCGCATTGCATGCCGATCTTCGCCGCCAACCACAATGCGTTTCGCCGCTACGGGGCCATGGTCAACGCCGCCAGCCGCGCCAGCTGGGGCTTCGAGGATCGCGATGCCTGTATCCGTATCCCCGAGTCGGATGCGCGCAACCTGCGGATCGAGCACCGGCTGGCCGGGGCGGATGCCAATCCGTACCTGGTGCTGGCGGCGATCCTGTGCGGCATGGAGCACGGGCTGGATGCCGCGCAGGAACCCATTGCGCCGCTGAACGAGGACCGTGGCAGCGGGATCGATTTTCCCAAGGACATGCTCGGCGCGGTGGCAGCGATGCGTGGGCATCCGGCGGTCAACGAGGGATTGGGCGCGGAGTTCGTGATGGTCTATTGCGAGAACAAGCGCCAGGACCATCTGGCGTTTCTCAATGAGGTCAGTGCGCGGGAATATCGCTGGTTCCTGTAAGCTTCACCGGACTCATCATTGCCAAGCCCCACAGATGGACCGCGATCCCTGTGGGAGCCGGCTTGCCGGCGATGAGGCCAAAACTGGTAACACCGACCACAGGGCATTACCATGCACCACCTCTAGCGCGGCCTTTTGCCGCACCCTCCCGTCCAGCCTGCCCGTGCCCTCATGCCTTTCGAACTCACCGTAGAACCGCTCACGCTGCTGATTCTCGCCCTGGTCGCCTTCGTCGCAGGCTTCATCGATGCCATCGCCGGCGGCGGCGGCCTGCTGACCACCCCGGCGCTGCTCACCGCCGGCATGCCACCGCACCTGGTGCTGGGCACCAACAAGCTCAGCTCGACCTTCGGCGCGGCCACGGCCAGTATCACCTACTACCGGCGCAAGCTGTTCCATCCGGCGCAGTGGCGCCTGGCGATTCTCGGCACCCTGGTGGGCGCGTTGATCGGTGCGGTGGTGGCTCACTACATGCCGGCCGAGTGGTTGAACAAGATGCTCCCGGTGATCGTGTTCGCTTGTGGCGTCTACCTGCTGTTCGGCGGTACACCGAAGGCGCCGGTGGACGCCGATGCGCCGATCAAAAGGAAGTGGCAGTTTCCGCAGGGCTTCACCCTGGGCTTCTACGACGGCGTTGCCGGGCCGGGTACCGGTGCCTTCTGGACCGTGAGCACGTTGCTGCTCTATCCCATCGACCTGGTTCGGGCCAGTGGTGTGGCGCGCAGCATGAACTTTGTCAGCAACATTGCGGCGCTGACGGTGTTTGTCATTTCCGGGCAGGTGGATTACATCGTTGGGTTGTGCATGGGGGTGTCGGTGATGGTCGGGGCGTTTTTCGGGGCGCGTACGGCGATCAGCGGGGGCAGCAAGTTCATTCGGCCGGTGTTTATTACTGTGGTGCTGGCGTTGACTGTTCGGTTGGCTTGGCAGCATTGGTTTGGGTAGGGATCTGGATTTGGCTCTGGATTTGGCTCTGGCTCTGGCTCGATTGTTTTGATTTTGCATACATATTCTTGAAATATGTCGACATCTAGTCACCTTTTCGCCTTTACGGCGACCTACTTTTGCTCTTGGGCAAAAGTAGGCAAAAACCGCTGGCTCCATTCATACGGCCCCTGCGCTGCGCTC